>NZ_JBHXVE010000016.1:50074-61631 GCF_042672505.1 Streptomyces sp. NPDC127190 | reverse complement strand
GCGGGGGGGGGGGGGGGGGGGGGGGGGGGGGGGGGGGGGGGGGGGGGGGGCGGGGGGGTGGTCGCGCGGTGGGGGGGGGGGGGGGGGCGGGCGGCCCCCCCCCCCCCCGCCTCCGGCGGCTACCGCCGCTACGCCTGGACCGGGGCCGACACCGACTGCCGGGCCTGGTTCCGGGAGCAGGCCGAGCAGCGCGGGCTCGCCTACGAGGTCGACCGGAACGGCAACCAGTGGGCCTGGCTCGGCGACCCGGCCGCCGGTGACGCGGTCGTCACCGGCTCGCATCTGGACTCGGTGCCGGACGGCGGCGCCTTCGACGGGCCCCTCGGGGTCGTGTCCTCCTTCGCCGCCCTGGACGAACTGCGCGGGAGGGGAGCGCAGTTCACCAAACCCCTGGCCATCGTCAACTTCGGTGACGAGGAAGGCGCCCGCTTCGGCCTCGCCTGTGTCGGCTCCCGGCTCACCGCCGGGGCGCTGACCGTCGAACAGGCCCACCGGCTCACCGACGGCGACGGCATCACCCTGCCCCAGGCCATGGCAGCCGCCGGCTACGACCCCGAGGCCATCGGCCCCGATCCTGAGCGGCTCGCCCGCATCGGCGCCTTCGTGGAGCTGCACGTCGAACAGGGCCGCGCGCTGGACCTGTCCGGCGACCGGGTCGGCATCGCCAGCGCCATCTGGCCGCACGGCCGCTGGCGCTTCGACTTCCGGGGCGAGGCCAACCACGCCGGCACCACCCGGCTGCCCGACCGCCGGGACCCGATGCTGTCCTACGCCGAGACCGTGCTCGCCGCCCGCCGCGAGGCACGACTCGCCGGTGCCGTCGCCACCTTCGGCAAGATCTCCGTCGAGCCCAACGGCGTCAACGCCATCCCCTCGCTGGTGCGCGGCTGGCTGGACTCCCGCGCCGCCGACCAGGACACCCTGGACACGGTCGTCGGCGGCATCGAGAAGGCCGCCCGCGAGTACGCCGACGCCCACGGCATCGACCTGGACGTCGTCCGCGAGTCCTTCACGCCGGTCGTGGAGTTCGACCACGCCCTGCGCGACGAACTCGGCCGCATCCTGGGCCGGGACACCGGGCTGACGGTGCCCGTGCTCGGCACCGGCGCCGGACACGACGCCGGAATCCTCTCCGGGAGCATCCCGACCGCCATGCTGTTCGTGCGCAACCCCACCGGTGTCTCGCACTCCCCGGCCGAGTTCGCGGCCGAGGACGACTGCGTGGCCGGGGTGCACGCACTCGCCGACGTACTGGAAGGGCTGGCTTGCAGGTGACCAAGGGGACCTACTGGCTGGAGCACGCCTGGCTCGGCGACAGCGACGGCGGCAGCGGCAGTGGCACCAGCGGCGGCGGTGTCGAGTCCGGTGTGGCCGTCGAGGTGGCGGACGGCCGCATCACCGCCGTCCACACCTCCACCCCCGCCCCGCCGCCGGGGGCGGAGGTGCTGCGCGGCCTGACCCTCCCGGGCCTGGCGAACGCCCACTCGCATGCCTTCCACCGCGCCCTGCGCGGCGCCGTCCAGGTCGGCTCCGGCACCTTCTGGACCTGGCGCGAGGTGATGTACTCCGTCGCCGACCGGCTGACCCCGGAGAGCTACCACGCGCTGGCCCGCGCGGTGTACGCCGAGATGGCCCTCGCCGGCATCACCTGCGTCGGCGAGTTCCACTACGTCCACCACGCCCCCGGCGGCACCCCCTACGCCGATCCCAACGCCATGGGCGAGGCGCTGATCGCGGCCGCCGCCGAGGCCGGGATCCGGATCACCCTCCTCGACACCTGCTACCTCTCCGCCGGCTTCGGCGAGGCCCCCAACGCCCACCAGCTGCGCTTCTCCGACGGCGACGCGGAGGCATGGGCGGCACGCTGTGCAGTTCTCAAGGAACGGGATCACGCACGGATCGGGGCGGCGATCCACTCCGTACGGGCCGTGCCCGCCGACCAGCTGACGACCGTGGCGCGGTGGGCGGAGGAGCGGCGGGCCCCGCTCCATGTGCACCTGTCGGAGCAGACCGCCGAGAACGACGCCTGCCAGGCCGCGCACGGCCGCACCCCCACCCGGCTGCTCGCCGACCACGGGGTGCTGGGCCCGCGCACCACGGGTGTCCACAACACCCACCTCACCGACGAGGACATCGCCCTGCTCGGCGGCTCGCGCACCGGCACCTGCATGTGCCCGACCACCGAACGCGACCTCGCCGACGGCATCGGCCCCGCCGTGGCCCTCCAGCGGGCCGGCTCCCCCCTCTCCCTCGGCTCCGACAGCCACGCCGTCATCGACCTGCTGGAGGAGGCGCGCGCGATGGAGCTGAACGAGCGGCTGCGCACCCGCACCCGGGGCCACTGGACGGCGGACGCCCTGCTGCGGGCCGCCACCGCCGACGGTCACGCCACCCTCGGCTGGGACGAGGCCGGGACCATCGCGCCCGGCGCGCTCGCCGACCTGACGACGATCGCCCTGGACTCGGTCAGGACAGCGGGACCGCTGCCCGCTCTGGGTGCCGAGACGGCCGTATTCGCGGCGACGGCAGCGGACGTACGGCATACGGTCGTGGGCGGGCGGCACGTCGTACGCGACGGTGCGCACACGCTCGTACCGGACGTGCCGCAGGCGCTCGCGCGGGCAGTCGAAGCCCTTCGCTCCTGACGACCACCCACGAGGACACCATGAGCAGCAGCACCGTCATCACCAACATCGCCACGCTGGTCACCAACGACCCCTCCCTCGGCGACAGGTCCCCTCTCGGTCTGATCCAGGACGCGGCCGTCGTCATCGACGGCGACCGCATCGCGTGGACCGGTGAATCCAGCAAAGCACCCGCCACTGACAACCGGGTCGACGCGGGCGGCCGGGCGGTGCTGCCGGGCTTCGTGGACTCCCACTCCCACCTGGTCTTCGCCGGGGACCGCACGCAGGAGTTCAACGCCCGGATGTCCGGCCGCTCCTACACGGCCGGCGGCATCCGCACCACGGTCGCCGCCACCCGCGCCGCGAGCGACGCCGAGCTGGAGGCGAACCTCACCCGCTATCTCACCGAGGCCCTCCGCCAGGGCACCACCACCTTCGAGACCAAGTCGGGCTACGGCCTCACGGTCGAGGACGAGTCCCGCGCCCTACGCCTCGCGGCCCGGCACACCGACGAGGTGACGTACCTCGGCGCGCACATCGTCTCCCCGGACTACGCCGACGACCCGGCCGCCTATGTCGCCCTGGTCACCGGCGAGATGCTGGACGCCTGCGCGCCGTACGCCCGCTGGATCGACGTCTTCTGCGAGAAGGGCGCCTTCGACGGCGACCAGGCCCGCGCGATCCTCACCGCCGGCAAGGCCAAGGGCCTGCACCCGCGCATCCACGCCAACCAGCTCTCCTACGGCCCCGGCGTGCAGCTCGCCGTCGAGCTGGACGCGGCCAGCGCCGACCACTGCACCCACCTCACGGACGCGGACGTCGACGCCCTCGCGAACAGCGACACGGTCGCCACCCTCCTGCCCGGCGCCGAGTTCTCCACCCGCGCCGAGTGGCCGGACGCCCGCCGACTGCTGGACGCGGGCGTCACCGTGGCCCTGTCCACCGACTGCAACCCGGGCTCCTCCTTCACCTCCTCCGTCCCCTTCTGCATCGCGCTGGCCGTCCGCGACATGCGGATGACCCCGGACGAGGCGGTCTGGGCGGCCACGGCGGGCGGCGCGGCCGCCCTCCGCCGCACCGACATCGGCCGCCTCACCCCGGGCGCCTACGCCAACCTGACCCTCCTCGACGCCCCCAGCCACGTCCACCTGGCCTACCGCCCGGGGGTTCCGCTGGTCACCGGGGTGTGGCGCAGGGGTGTGCGGGTGGTGTGAGAGGGGTCAGCCCTGACCGGCGTGCCAGGCGGTCAGGGCCTTCCGCATCAGAGCGCGTTCCCTGCGGCGCTCGGGCAGGAGGGCGGTCCTGCCTCCGGCGATTCTGGAGAAGTCCTGGGTGAGTCCGCGATCGCGGATTTCCTGGAGGATCAGCGGGCAGCGCCGAGCGTCGTGACCGCGGCCTTTTCGTCGGCCGGTATCCGGGCCATGACCTCGGCCAGGTCGTCGAGGCTGCGCGGGGCCTCAAGCAGGGCCCCAGGACACTGCCCGGATCAGGCGGGAACCGCAGCCGGTCCCGCGGCGGCTGCCACCGGCCCGGCCACAGCATGTGCAGTGTCGCGATGTCCTGCGGCGTCATCACCAGGCACGCCTCGGCGGCCTGCTGTGACCGCAGGCAGGCAGGCAGGACGGACCGGGCCGACCGTGTGTACGGTGGCCCGGTTCGTCCGGTGGGGAGGCCCTTGCGGAGGTATTCCTCCAGGGTGAGGCCCTTGCGAGGGGCTATTCCTCCAGGGTGAGGCCCTTGCGGAGGCGCATCAGGGTGCGGGACAGCAGACGGGAGACGTGCATCTGGGAGATGCCGAGTTCCTCGCCGATCTCCGACTGGGTCATGTTCGCCACGAACCGCAGGGAGAGGATCTTGCGGTCCCGGGCGGGGAGTTCGGCGATCAGCGGCTTGAGGGACTCGACGTACTCGATGCCCTCCAGGCCGTGGTCCTCGTATCCGATGCGGTCGGCGAGCGCGCCCTCGGTCTCGTCCTCCTCGGGCTGGGCGTCCAGCGAGGAGGCGGTGTAGGCGTTCGAGGCGGCCATGCCCTCGACCACCTCCTCCTGGGAGAGGCCGAGGCGTTCGGCCAGCTCCGCGACGGTCGGCGCGCGGTCCAGCTGCTGGGCCAGCTCGTCCCCGGCCTTGGCCAGGTCCAGGCGCAGCTCCTGGAGCCGGCGCGGGACGCGTACGGACCACGAGGTGTCACGGAAGAAACGCTTGATCTCGCCGATGATGGTCGGCATCGCGAAAGTCGGGAACTCGACCCCGCGGGTCAGCTCGAAGCGGTCGATCGCCTTGATCAGACCGATGGTGCCGACCTGGATGATGTCCTCCATCGGCTCGCTGCGGGAGCGGAAGCGGGAGGCGGCGAACTTGACGAGCGCGAGGTTCAGCTCGACGAGGGTGTTGCGGACGTACGAGTACTCGCGCGTCCCTTCCTCCAGCGAGGTGAGGCGCTCGAAGAGGGTCTTGGACAGGGCCCGCGCGTCGACCGCGCCGATCTCGTCGTACGGGGGGATCTCCGGGAGGCCCTCGACGGGGTCGAGGGAGTCGATGGGATGATCCAGTTGTTCCGGTGGGGGTGTCGACGTCGCGATACGCGTCTGCGCTGCGTCGAGCCGGGATGACATGGGTGTCCTCCATCGTTGTCGGCATATGGCTGCCGAAGCCAGAACGTGCACTGCGGTGTGCGGCGCCTCCGAAGCCGGCGTGTAGCGGTAGGTGTCCTTACTAGCCCTATCGGCTTTACCGAACCGATCGCAAGTGCGTTCTGTTGCTGTATGTCCGATTATGTAAGGTTGGTCGGCTGTCGGAGTGCGCATCGAAGGCGTAATGTTCGAGGGCATCAGCGGCCACGACCTCGGGAGAGAGAGACGGCATGGACCACGGGACGGTCGGCAGCGCGCAATCGGGCCGGCTTCTGGTGGAGGTGCGGGAAGAGGGCGCCAGCGCCGTCGTCACGCCGGCGGGTGAGCTGGACCACCACACCGCCGATCTGCTGCGTGAGCCCCTCGACGACCTCCTGGCAAAGGGCTACTCACGGCTCGTCGTGGACTGCTCGCGTCTGGAGTTCTGCGACTCCACAGGGCTGAACGTCCTGCTCGGCGCCCGACTGAAGGCGGAGGCCGCCGGGGGCGGGGTGCACCTCGCGGGCATGCTGCCCGTGGTCGCCCGCGTCTTCGAGATCACCGGGGCGGAGGCGGTCTTCACCGTCCACGACTCGGTGGCGGCGGCCCTGGCGGGCGGCACGGGTGGTACGGACGGTACGGGCGGCACGGGCGGTACGGAAGGCTCCGGCACCGCCGGGGGCGCCCAGGGCGGCGACTGAGTACTGCCGCCGCGGATCCGCCGCCATGGCCGGTCGTCCCGGGTGTCGCCCCCGTCACGTGAAAGACGGGGGTGTTCCGCTCGTTCGGCCGGGCAGGAGTGGGCAGGGGAGCGGGAAGGCATTCCGGGGGCACGACATCCCGGCGGCCGTCATCGCGACGGACGGCCACCCGTGCCGGTGGCCGGCCACCGCATCCGCCCCGGACCGGCGAACGGCCCGCACGGGGCGCTCGTACGACGGTCGGCGCCGCGCACCGCACCCCGTGCACACGCCCCACACAAGGGGCAGGCAGAACAAGAACGACACAGACCGCTCGGCACCCCCGCGGTGCCGGACTTTTCCATCGTGAACTGGTGATTCGGTGAGGTGAAGCGCTGATGAGCACCACCCGGCCTTGCTCGCCGGGCGACCGCGGCCCGGAGCCCAGCGGCGCTTCCGGGGCGTCCGAGGGGGAGGCGCCGGCCACCGGCGCAGCCACGGGGGCAGCCGCGCCGTCCATGCCGTCCGGGAGCGCCGACGGCGCCCGGAGTGCCCGGCCGCGGCAGATCCGCAGACTCGGCCTGGAGGGCGCGAGCGGGGTCGTCCCGCTCGCCCGCGACTTCACCCGCGAGGCGCTGTACGCGTGGGGCTGGCTGCCCGCCGCCACCGCCGACCAGCGGGCCGCCGCCGAGGACGTCCTGCTCGTGGTCTCCGAACTGGTCACCAACGCCTGCCTGCACGCCGACGGCCCCGACGAACTGGTCCTCGCCTGCGACAACAAGGTCATCCGGCTGGAGGTCTCGGACCGCGGCACCGGCCAGCCGGCCCCCCGCACCCCGCACCGCGCCGGCCGCCCGGGCGGTCACGGCATGTTCATCGTGCAGCGGCTCTGCCTGGACTGGGGTGTGGTCCGGGCCACCGGCCGCCCCGGCAAGACGGTGTGGGCGGAACTGGGCGCACCTGCCTGACCTCGGCCGATCGGCATGCCATCACGGATGGTGACGGTTCGAGTGGCGACAGTCACCGCCCGGTGCGACGGTGGTTTCACCCCCCTCACCAAGGAGAGTGAAGCCATGGGTATCAAGGACGAGATGCAGGGCAAGGCGCGGCAGGCCAAGGAGAAGGCCGAGCAGGCCAAGCGGCAGGCTCAGCAGCGCGGCCAGCAGGGCCAGGAGCGCGGCCGGCAGGCGCAGGACGAGGTGCGTGAGCGCTCGCAGTCCCAGTTCGACGACATCTCGGACGACTTCGACGAGTAGTCACGCCGTTCGACGCGTAACTCAGGTCTGCCGCACCGCTGCTGACGGTGCGGCAGACCTTGTGTGTGTACGGCGACTCGCGCGCCACGCCTCTCCACTCCGGCCACTCGGCGCACCCGCCGGATCCCCACAACTCCGGCGTGTGATGCGTCTTCCCTCCGCAGGGGCCCGGGCGTACCTTGACGGCCGAATCTGATGTGCCGTCAGGAATGATTGGGGTGGACCGAACGTGTCGTACCCGAAGCGAACCGCCGCGCTCGCGTCCGCCGCGGCCCTGGCCGGCTCGGCGGTGCTGCTGGCCGCGCCCGCGGCGCACGCCGCCGTCGTGGACGTCGACTACCGCTGCAAGACGCCGATCGGCATCAAGAGCGCCGTCTCGCCCATCGCCATGACGGGCGTCCGGAGCGGCTCCGGCTACCGGATCACCATGTCCTGGCAGAAGGGCGTCTCCTCCAGCCCCGTCGAGCTGGGCAAGGGCGCGATGACGCCGAGCGCCACGGTCGTGCTGGGCGGCGCCGACAGCGGCACCCTCACGGTGAACGGCTCCGCCAACACGGCCGCCATACCCCCCAACACGCCCATCAAGATCAGCGATCTCAGCGGCGTCTACACCCCGAAGAAGACCGGCAAGGTCACCTTCACCCCGGGCACGCTCACCATCAAGGCGATCGGCACCACCACGACCTGCACCCCGACCAACAGTCCCCAGCCGGGCCTGACGGTCGACGTGACGGCGCCGGGCTCCTCCCACGGCTCATCCCGGAGCTCCGGCTCCGGCGGTGGCGGCAGCCTCCCGCAGACCGGCCCCGAGGACTCCACGATCGCCCTCGGCACGCTCGGCGGCACGGTCCTGCTCGCCGGAGCCGCGGGCGCCCTGTGGCTGACCCGGCGCGGCCACACCGCCCGCAGCTGACACCGCGGCCGCCCCCGGCCCCTCACCGCTGGAGCCGCCCATGCCGCCGCTGCCCCGCGCCGTACGCCTCCTGCCCGCGCTGCTGCCCCCGCTGCTGCTCCTGGGCGCCGCCCCGGCCGCCGCCGCCGACTGGACCCTCGCGCCCGCGGGCGGCGGACGCCCCTCCCTGTACGCCGAGGGACCGCCCGGCACGGTCCTCGAGGACACCGTTTCCGTGACCAACCCCGGGCGGCGGCCCGTCGTCGTACGGCTGTCCGGCACCGGCGTCCCGGTCGCGTTCGCCGCGGCGTCCGTCCGCGTGCCCGCCCGCACCCGCGCCGAGGTGCCCTTCACCGTGACCGTCCCGGCCGGGGCCGAGCCCGGTGACCGCACCGGCGCCATCGCGGCGCGCGACCCCGGCGGCCGGACCGCGACCGTGCCGCTGCGGCTGCGCGTGGCCGGTCCGGCGCTCGCCGCGCTCACCGTCGAGCATCTCGCCGTCCACGCCGACCGCATCACCTACGACCTGGTCAACCGCGGTACGACCGTCCTCGTACCGCGGCTCGCGGTGCGCGCGGACGGGGTCCTCGGCCGGGTCCTGGACCGCCCCGCGCGCCCCCTGCCCGTCCGGCTGCGCCCCGGCACCCGCCTCCGCCTCACCGAGCCCTGGCCGGACCGGCCCGCACTGGACGCGGTCGACGTACGGCTCACGGTCACGGCGGCCGGCGGCGCCCACGCCACGGCGACCGCGTCCGCGCGGTTCGTGCCCTGGCAGGCCCCGGCGGGCGCGGCCGGCGCGCTCCTCGCCGGGGCGGGCGCGCTGCGGGTCGTACGACGGCGTCGGCGGCGGGGGCGTACGACGGCCACGGAGGGAGCGTCGACGTGAACGGCACCCCACGGACCCGGTGCCCGGCCGCGGCGGCGGCACTGCTCGCGCCGGTGGCCCTGCTGGCGGCCTTGCTGGCAGCCCTGCTGTGGGCCGCGGCTCCGGCTCCGGCGGCCCAGGGACAGCCCACCGTGAGGCTGTCGGCGGCTCAGGGGCGGCCCACGGTGACGTTGTCGGCGGCTCAGGGGCGGCCCACGGTGACGTTGTCGGCGGCCGAGGCCGGCGCCGGCGGCTCGGTCACCGTCGGCGGCACCGGCTGGCGGCCGCGCACCCTGCTGATGCTGCTGATCTGCGGGCGCGCCACCCCCGCCCGGGGCGTGCTCGGCGGCACCAACTCCTGCGCCAACGGCGACGGCCGGGCGGTGACCACCGACGCCCGGGGCGACTTCAGCAGGCGGCTGCCGGTCGCCGAGCCGCCCGTGCCCTGCCCGTGCGTGGTGCACGTGGCCACCGTCACCGGGACCAGAGCCGAGGCGGACGCCGTCCTGAAGGTGGCCGGGCACCCCGTCGCGCCGCTGCCCGCCGAGCGCGCGGGCGGCCGGCTGGCGGTGCTGTCCGACACCCGGCTGACCGGTTCCGGCTCGGTGCTGACCTGGTTCGGGGCCCCGCCGAGCCGCACTCTCGTCCTCACCGTCGGCAACACCGGCACCGGCACCATCAAGGAACCGGTGTTCCAGGTGGGCACCGCGCACGGCGTGTTCGCCCCGCAGTGGGACGACCGGCAGTGGCACGGCACCCTCGCGCCCGGCGCCAAGGCCGAGATCGAGCTGCCGGTCGAGCTGTCGGCCGGGGCGCACGGCGACTACACCGTCTCCCTGAAGTACGGCGGAAGGCTCCTCGCCGAGCAGCCGTGGGCCGTGGGCCGCCCCTGGGGCGTGACGCTGTTCCGGCTCCTGCTCTGCCTGGTCGTCCCGGCCGCGCTGTTCCGCATCGGCATGGCCGTGGTGGACCGGGTACGGCCGCCGACCCCTAAGTCCCCTACGGCCCCTAAGACCCGTAAGGCCCGTACGGGCGCCCCGGCCATCCGCACGGCCCCTACGACCCGCACGTCCCCCACGCCCCCTACGACCCCGACCCTGCCGTGGTTCACCCCGGAGTCCGCTCCGGGCGGCCCGGCCGGCCGGCTCTCCGCACCGCCCGACGACAGCCCGACGAGTCCTCCGACTCCCACGACGAAAGGACCCACGTGAGCATCCGAAGGAGAGGTACGGCGGCCGGTGCCGCGCTGGCGCTGAGCGGAGCGGGCGTCCTGCTGGGCCTGGCCGCGGCACCCGCGCAGGCGGCCACGGTGTCGTACGCCACTCACTGTGTGCCCCCCGCGGGCATCAGTCCGGTGGACGGCACCACCGAGGTCCAGGTCACCGCCCCGGCCACGGCCAAGGTAGGCGACACGGTGGACATCGTGTGGAAGTTCGTCAAGGCCGCGTCCAGGAACCCGGACATCATCGACCTGCCCGCGAACTCGGTGCAGCCCTCCGGCGTGCTGAAGGCGGCCGGGGCGCAGACGGCCGACGTCGCCCTGCGGGGGCCGCGGCAGAACCCGGCGGTCCCCAAGGGCGGCGAGATGGTGCTGTCCGACATGAAGGGCAGCCTGAAACTGACGGGGGCCGGGACGGTGACGCTGACACCGGACGCGTACACCGTGAACGCCATGTCGACCGACACCAGGTGCACGCCGAAGGAGGCGGTGCAGAAGGCGGCGACGATCCAGGTGACCGGCGCGGGCGGCGGCACCTCCACCCCGACGCCGACGCCGACGCCCACACCCACGGGGTCGGCCACCCCGACTGCGACCCCGACGGCCACCCCGATCGGCGGCGGCGGGCAGACCGACTTCCCCGGCAAGGAGGTGCAGATCCCCTACGCCTGCAAGACGCCGATCGGCGACAAGAGCGCGACCTCGCCGGTGCAGATCGACGCCCGCAAGAGCGGCGGGAACTACGGCCTCACCGTGCACTTCAAGAAGTCCGTGATGGACAGCCCCGCCGACATCCCGAAGGACTCGGTGAAGCCGTCCATGGAGGTGGTGCTGGGCGGTGCGGACAAGGGCACCGTGCACGTGGAGGGGCCGGCCAACGCCCAGGCGATCAAATCCGGGCAGCCGATCGAGATCCCGGACCTCACCGGCACCTACAAGCCCGGCGCCAGCGGCACCTCGACCCTGTCCCCGGGCGTCCTGACGGTCAAGGCGCTCGGTACGACCACCACCTGCACCCCGACGAAGACGGCGGTCTCCCTCACCCTGGACACCGCCCAGCAGCCGGGCGGCGCCTCCGGCGGGACCTCCACCAGCGGCGGCTCGACCGGCACCGCGTCCACCTCCGGCTCGGGCTCCGGCGGCCTCGCCGACACCGGCGCGGACGACCACGGCGCCCTCAAGGCCCTGGGCCTGGTGGCGGGCACGGCGATCCTGCTGGGCGCGGCGGTCTTCACCTTCATGCCGAGGCGCCGTACGCGCTGAAGGGGCGCCCCCACCTATGACAGAGGGCCCGCGCCCCCCCCCCACCACCACCGGGCGCGCCGCCCCCCCGCCGCCCAGCCCCCCCCCACGCCCCAACAAAAGAAACACACCCCCGCTCGCACACACCCACCCCCCCCCGCGACACA
>NZ_JBHXVE010000016.1:30823-50064 GCF_042672505.1 Streptomyces sp. NPDC127190 | reverse complement strand
GCGCCCTATATAACACTCTCACCGCCGCCCCCACGCGCCGCCCGGCGCCCCCCCTATAACCACCACCCGCCCCCCCCCCCCCCCCCCCGCCCCCCCCCCCCCTCCGCCGAGTCCGAGCGACTAGCGAACGTCGCCCATCAGCTTGTTCACCTTGCTCCGGTACATCCACACCGCGCCACCGGCGATCACGGCGAGCACGGCCTCCAGGGCGACGAAGCCCATCTTGTCGAGGTTGACCCCGCCGACCGCCGGGTTCGACATCAGCGCGGTGATCGAGTCACCCGCGGTGACCGCGAGGAACCAGACGCCCATCATCTGCGAGGCGTACTTCTTCGGCGCCATCTTCGTCGTCACCGACAGACCCACCGGCGACAGCGTCAGCTCACCCACGGTCTGCACGAAGTAGATCGCGACCAGCCACATCGCCGCGGCCTTGTGACCGCCCTCGGCGACGTTCAGCGGGGCGAGGAAGAGGAAGAAGGACGCGCCGATCAGCACCAGGCCGGAGGCGAACTTCACGATGGTGCTCGGCTCCTGGCCGCGCCGGTTCAGCCACAGCCACAGCCAGGCGAAGACCGGGGCGAGCGCCATGATCATGACCGGGTTGACCGACTGGTACCAGGAGACCGGGAAGTTCCAGCCGAGGACCGAGTTCTTGGCCGAGCTGCTGGCGAACAGCGACAGGGTCGAACCACCCTGGTCGTAGATCATCCAGAAGACGGCGGCGGCCACGAAGAACCAGATGTACGCCGACACCTTGGAGCGCTCGGCGGCGTCCAGGTCCTTGTCCCGGCGGATGCGGGCGATGACCAGGATCGGCACGATCAGACCGATGAGGGTGAGCGGGATCAGCGCCCAGTTCAGGGTGAAGTGACCGGTGCCGCCGACGACGCCGTAGAACACCGCGGCGATCGCGAGCCAGATCAGGCCCTTGCGCAGGGTGGCCGACTTCTCGTCGGCGGTCAGCGGGGTGGGGACCTCGCTGCTCTTCGGGTTCAGGTGACGGCCGCCGAGCAGGTACTGGGCCAGACCCAGCGCCATGCCGAGCGCGGCCAGCGCGAAGCCCAGGTGCCAGTTGACGTTCTCACCGACGGTGCCGATGACCAGCGGCGCGGCGAAGGCGCCCAGGTTGATGCCGATGTAGAAGAGGGTGAAGCCACCGTCACGGCGCGGGTCGTCCGCACCCTTGTAGAGGTGGCCGACCATCGTGGAGATGTTGGCCTTCAGCAGACCCGAACCGATGGCGACCAGACCCAGGCCGACGAAGAAGCTCGCGGCGACGGGCAGCGCCAGGCACAGGTGGCCGAGCATGATGATCAGACCCGAGACGGCGACCGTCTTGCGGGGACCGAGTACACGGTCGGCGAACCAGCCGCCGGGCAGCGCGAGCAGGTACACGAGCGACACGTACACGGAGTAGATCGCGGTCGCCGTGCCCGCGGTCAGGTGCAGGCCGCTCGGGGCCACCAGGTACAGCGGGAGCAGGGCCCTCATGCCGTAGTAGGAGAAACGCTCCCACATCTCGGTCATGAAGAGGGTGGCCAGGCCGCGGGGGTGGCCGAAGAAGGTCTTCTCGGTGACGGGGGTGCCCGTGCGGACCGAGTCCTTCGTCAGGCTGGACGCCATGGTCGTTCCTTGCTGGTCGGGACGCGCTGCTGGAGCGTTGCGCGCCCGGTGGGGGAGCGGCCGGCACCGGCGAGGTCGGTCGTCCGCCCCCAACGCCCGAAGGGAGTCCGCCGCCGGATTACGGCAACGGTGGACGGCGACCACCGGGATCCACGCCCCGCCGCGCATCGATGCGCCGCGGAGCCCGGCCAGTAGGTCATTCCTTTCAAGGCCGACCAGAAGTGATCTTGATCGGCCCGCACACAAAGAGGACCTTCAGCGTCAGATTCCCGCCAAAGGTCCCCGGTGTGTACTACAGGCGTTCAGGTCACCATACGGCAGGACAGTGCCGGATATGGAAGGACTTGAGACGCGGATCACAGGTGTCCCGGGAACCGCGCTACGGAATTCGAAGGTCTCTCCTACGATCGCATCCCCAGGACAATGGTCCGTACCACCAGGTCGGGAAGGTAAGAACACCGGAATCCGATCACACCCCAGGACGCCCGGCGGGCGGACTACCATCACCCCATGACCCGTGTACTGCTCGCCGAGGACGACGCGTCCATCTCGGAGCCGCTGGCCCGCGCCCTGCGCCGGGAAGGGTACGAGGTGGAGGTGCGCGAGGACGGCCCCACCGCACTCGACGCCGGAATGCAGGGCGGCGTCGATCTGGTCGTACTCGACCTGGGCCTGCCCGGCATGGACGGCCTGGAGGTCGCTCGCCGGCTGCGCGCCGACGGCCACACCGTGCCGATCCTCATCCTGACCGCGCGTGCCGACGAGGTGGACACCGTCGTCGGCCTGGACGCGGGCGCCGACGACTACGTCACCAAGCCCTTCCGGCTGGCCGAACTGCTCGCCCGGGTGCGGGCGCTGCTCCGGCGCGGTGCCGCCGAGCCGCAGCAGCCGCCGGCCACCCACGGGGTGCGGATCGACGTGGAGTCCCACCGGGCCTGGATGGGCGACGAGGAGCTCCAGCTCACCGCCAAGGAGTTCGACCTGCTGCGGGTGCTGGTGCGCGACGCCGGCCGGGTGGTGACCCGGGACCAGCTGATGCGCGAGGTGTGGGACACCACGTGGTGGTCGTCCACCAAGACCCTCGACATGCACATCTCCTGGCTGCGCAAGAAGCTCGGCGACGACGCGGCCAACCCCCGCTACATCGCCACGGTGCGCGGAGTCGGCTTCCGCTTCGAGAAGAGCTGAGTTCGGGAAGAGCCGAGCAGCCCCGCGCGGGGGCCCCGCGATCACCCCAGGTAACGGAACATGCGTCGACGTCTCATCCAGTCCACCCTCGCCGTCGTCCTCGTGGTGATCGCCGTGTTCGGCATCTCCCTGGTGATCGTCGAGACCCGGACCATCGGCAACAGCGCCCAGGAGCGGGTGGACTCCGAGGCGGTGCGGCTGGCCAGCATCGTGGACAGCCGGATCCTCGCCTCCGAGAACGTCAACGCGAACGTGCTGCGCAACCCGGTCAGCAAGGACCAGTACGCGGTGATCCGGATGCCCGGCAAGCCGCCGATCGAGATCGGCAGCAAGCCGCAGGGCGATGTCATCAGCGCCACGCAGACGGGCGAGGAGGGCGAACGGGTCACCGTGCAGGAGCCGCGCTCCTCGGTGACCCGCGAGGTCGGCCGGACCCTGCTGATCATCGCGCTGGTGGCGCTGCTCGCGGTGGTCGCCGCGGTGCTGCTCGCGGTCCGCCAGGCCAACCGGCTGGCCTCCCCGCTGACCGACCTCGCCGAGACGGCGGAGCGGCTCGGCTCCGGCGACCCCCGGCCCCGGCACAAGCGGTACGGCGTGCCGGAGCTGGACCGGGTCGCCGATGTGCTGGACTCCTCCGCCGAGCGGATCGCACGCATGCTGACCGCCGAGCGGCGGCTCGCCGCCGATGCCTCCCACCAGCTGCGCACCCCGCTGACCGCGCTGTCGATGCGGCTGGAGGAGATCACCCTCACCGACGATCCGGAGACGGTGAAGGAAGAGGCCAACGTCGCGCTGACCCAGGTGGAGCGGCTCACAGACGTGGTCGAGCGGCTGTTGACCAACTCCCGCGACCCGCGCACCGGCTCCGCCGTCACGTTCAACCTGGACGAGGTCATCCAGCAGCAGCTGGCCGAGTGGCGGCCCGCCTACCGCAGCGCCGGCCGGGCCATCGTCAGCTCCGGCAAGCGCCATCTGAAGGCCGTCGGCACGCCGGGGGCGGTCGCCCAGGTGCTGGCCGCCCTGATCGAGAACTCCCTGATGCACGGCGGCGGCACGGTCGCGCTGCGCACCCGGGTCACCGGCAACCAGGCGGTGGTCGAGGTGACCGACGAGGGGCCGGGTGTCCCGGCCGACCTCGGGGCGCGGATCTTCGAGCGGACCATCAGCGGACGCAACTCGACGGGCATCGGCCTGGCCGTCGCCCGCGACCTCGCGGAAGCCGACGGCGGCCGCCTGGAGCTGCTTCAGGCACAGCCGCCGGTCTTCGGCCTCTTCCTCTCCCGCACCCCTCCGGCCCGCAAGACGGACGAAGCCCGCCCGACGGTCCGCTGAGCAGGCGCCTTACGGGATCCGCTCGGACTTGGGTTCCGGCTGGGGGTGGGGTGGCTGGGCCGCCAGGATCGACTCCGCCTCCTGGGCGGGCAGGGCGCGGAACACCCAGGTGCGGTAGGACCAGAAGCGGAACAGGGTCGCGATGCCGATGCCGAGGAACTTGAAGACGTTGCTCTGCAACGGGCTGTCCCAGCCGAAGCCGTACGTCGCCAGGTAGAGCACGCCGTTCTCGATCACCAGCCCGATCACGCTGAAGAACAGGAACAGGGTGAGTTCCTTGGTCCGGCCGCTCTTCTCGCGGTCCCGGTACGTCCAGTACCGGAAGCCGACGTAGTTGAAGACGATCGCGACGACCGTGGCGATGATGCTGGCCCGCACCACCGGCAGGTCGGAGGTGTGCCGGACCAGGTTGAACACGCCGAGATTGACCAGGACGCCGGCGCCGCCGACGGCGCCGAACTTGACCACCTCGCGTACGAGCCGTTGCAGCCCCGAGGAACGAGGTTCCATGGCTGTGCAGCTCCCGTCGGTAGGTTTCGTCAACCCCGCCATGCTATCCAGGCGGACCGGCCGATGCCCGCGGACCGGGCCAGGGCTCGGGAAGAGGGTGGGAAGCCGCGGGTAAGAGGTGGTGAGAGGGACGCGATCCGGCCGCACCGGCGCGGCCGATACGCTAGGGGTGTGACGTTCCCGGTAGTCGGCATGGTCGGCGGGGGGCAGCTCGCGCGTATGACGCACGAAGCGGGCATCCCGTTGGGCATCAGGTTCAAGCTTCTCAGTGACACCCCTCAGGATTCCGCGGCGCAGGTCGTCAGCGATGTCGTCATCGGCGACTATCGCGACCTGGACACGCTGCGCGCGTTCGCGCGGGGCTGCGATGTGATCACCTTCGATCACGAACATGTACCCACCGAGCATCTCAGGGCCCTGGAGGCGGACGGCATCCCCGTGCGCCCCGGGCCCGACGCGCTGGTGCACGCCCAGGACAAGGGCGTGATGCGGGCGAAGCTCGACTCGATCGGCATCCCGTGCCCACGGCACCGGATCGTCGAGGATCCGGAGGATGTCGCCCGGTTCGCGGCGGAGGGCGACGGCTTCCCCGTGGTCCTCAAGACCGTCCGCGGCGGCTACGACGGCAAGGGTGTGTGGGTCGTGGACTCCGTCGAGGAGGCCGCCGACCCGTTCCGGGCCGGGGTGCCGGTCCTCGCCGAGGAGAAGGTCGACTACGTCCGCGAGCTGGCCGCCAACGTCGTACGCTCCCCGCACGGCCAGGCCGTCGCCTACCCGGTGGTGGAGTCCCAGCAGGTCGACGGCGTCTGCGACACGGTCATCGCGCCCGCGCCCGGTCTCGACGAGGCGCTGGCGCTGAAGGCCGAGCGGATGGCCCTGACCATTGCCAAGGAGCTGGGCGTCGTCGGCCATCTCGCGGTGGAGCTGTTCCAGACCCGCGACGGCCGCATCCTCGTCAACGAGCTGGCGATGCGCCCGCACAACTCGGGCCACTGGACCCAGGACGGCGCGATCACCAGCCAGTTCGCCAACCATGTGCGGGCCGTGCTGGACCTGCCGCTCGGCGACCCGCGCCCGCGTGCCCGGTGGACGGTCATGGCCAACGTCCTCGGCGGCGACTTCCCGGACATGTACTCCGCGTACTTGCACTGCATGGCCCGCGACCCCAAGCTCAAGATCCATATGTACGGCAAGGACGTGAAGCCCGGCCGCAAGGTCGGTCACGTGAACACCTACGGCGACGACCTGGACGACGTGCTGGAGCGCGCCCGTCACGCTGCCGGCTACCTGAGAGGGACGATCACCGAATGAGCCCGGTCGTAGGCATTGTCATGGGGTCGGACTCCGACTGGCCCGTCATGGAGGCCGCCGCCAAGGCACTCGACGAGTTCGAGATCGCCTACGAGGTCGACGTCGTCTCCGCGCACCGGATGCCGCGCGAGATGATCACGTACGGCGAGCAGGCCGCCGACCGCGGCCTGAAGGTGATCATCGCCGGGGCGGGCGGCGCCGCCCACCTGCCCGGCATGCTCGCCTCGGTCACCCCGCTGCCGGTCATCGGCGTCCCGGTGCCGCTGAAGTACCTGGACGGCATGGACTCGCTGCTGTCGATCGTGCAGATGCCGGCCGGTGTCCCGGTCGCCACGGTCTCCGTCGCCGGTGCCCGCAACGCCGGTCTGCTCGCCGCCCGGATGCTGGCCGCGCACGACGAGGAGCTGCTGCACAAGATGCGCGACTTCCAGCAGGACCTCAACGACCAGGCCACCGAGAAGGGCAAGCGGCTGCGCTCCAAGGTCGAGGGCGCGGGCAGCGGCTTCGGCTTCGGGAAGTGACCGCCGTGGCAGCTCTGGACCAGGCCCGGGCCCTGCTGCGCGAGTTCCCGGTGGTCGACGGCCACAACGACCTGCCGTGGGCGCTGCGCGAGCACGCCGGGTACGACCTCGACGCGCTCGACATCGCCGGGCACCAGCACGAGCGCCTGCACACCGACCTGCCCCGGCTGCGCGAGGGCGGGGTCGGCGCGCAGTACTGGTCGGTCTACGTGCCCGCGGAGCAGCCCGAGCCGGTCGCGGCCACCCTGGAGCAGATCGACTGCGTCCGGCAGCTGCTGGCCCGCTACGCGCAGGACCTGGCGCCCGCGCTGACCGCCGCGGACATGGAGTCGGCGCGGAAGGAGGGCCGTATCGCCTCCCTCATGGGGGCCGAGGGCGGCCACTCCATCGCCAACTCGCTCGGCACCCTGCGCGGCCTGTACGCGCTCGGGGTGCGCTACATGACGCTCACCCACAACTCCAACGTGGACTGGGCGGACTCGGCGACCGACGAGCCGGGCGTGGGCGGCCTGTCCGGCTTCGGCCGCGAGGTGGTCCGGGAGATGAACCGGCTCGGCATGCTGGTCGACCTCTCGCACGTGGCGGCGACGACGATGCGCGACGCGCTGGACACGTCACAGGCTCCGGTGATCTTCTCCCACTCCTCCGCCCGCGCGGTCTGCGACCACCCCCGCAACGTCCCGGACGACGTGCTGGAGCGGCTGCCCGCCAACGGCGGCATGGCGATGGTGACCTTCGTACCGAAGTTCGTGCTCCAGGCGGCCGTGGAGTGGACGGCCGCGGCCGACGACAACCTCCGCGCCCACGGCTTCCACCACCTGGACACCAGCCCCGAGGCGATGCGGCTGCACCGCGCCTTCGAGGAGCGCGTGCCGCGCCCGGTGGCCACGGTGTCGACGATCGCGGACCATCTGGACCACATGCGCGAGGTGGCCGGCATCGACCACCTGGGCATCGGCGGCGACTACGACGGCACGGCCTTCACCCCGGACGGCCTGGACGACGTCTCCGGCTACCCCAACCTCCTCGCCGAACTCCTCGACCGGGGCTGGTCCAGGACCGACCTGGCCAAGCTGACCTGGCAGAACGCGGTCCGGGTGCTGGGCGCGGCCGAGGACGTCGCCCGTGACCTTCAGGCCACGCGGTCGCCGTCCAACGCGACCATCGCGGCGCTGGACGGCAGCCCCGCCTGACCGGCCAGGGCGGGGTAGTCGTTGTACCCCTCGGCCCCGCCCACGTACATGAAGTACCGGTCCCGGACCGGGTTGAGCGGGGCGCCGAGCCGCAGCCGGTCGACCAGGTCCGGGTTGGCGAGGAACGGCCGGCCGAGGGCCACCAGGTCGGCGCCGGCCGCCCGCATCTCCCGCGCCGCCCGGGCGACGGCCCCGGCGGACAGGTCGGTCAGGTCCGGGTTGCCGATCAGCACGCCGGGCCAGTCGGCGCGGATCCGCCGGTACCAGGCCGTGCCCGGGTCCGAGCGGACCAGGTGCAGATAGGCGAGGTCCAGCCCCCGCAGCCGGTCCAGGAGCGCGGCGTAGATGCCCTCGGTGTCCTCCTCCCGCACCCCGTTGACGGTGCTCGCGGGGGAGATGCGGATGCCCACCCGGTCCGCGCCGATCGCCTCGGCCACCGCCTCGGTCACCTCCGCCGCGAACCGCACCCGCCGCTGCACCGGGCCGCCGTAGCCGTCGCGCCGGCGGTTGGTGTTGTCCGCGAGGAACTGGTGCAGCAGCATCCCGTTGGCCGAGTGCACCTCGACCCCCTCGAAGCCCGCGTCGCGCGCCCGCCGGGCGGCGGCGGCGAAGTCGGCGACCGTGGCGCGGATGTCGTCGGCGGTCATCTCCCGGGGCACGACGGCCGGCCGGTGCCCGTCCGGCGTGAAGATCGTCTCCGGCAGCGGGACGGGGGAGGGCGCCACCGGGGTGAGACCGCTGGTCGCCGGATGGCCCACCCGGCCGCCGTGCTGGAGCTGGAGGAACATGCGCCCGCCGGCCGCCCGCACCGCGTCGGTGACCCGGCGCCAGCCCGCCACGTGCCGGTCGGTGTGGACGGCGGTGATGTTCGGGTACGTCTGCCCGACCGCGTTCGGTGTCGAGCCCTCGGCGACGATCAGCCCGGCCGAGGCGCGCTGGGCGTAGTGCGTGACCATCAGGTCGGTCGGGGTGCCGTCGGCCTCCGCGCGGTTGCGGGTGAGGGGGGCCATCACCAGGCGGTTGGGGAGTTCCAGCGCGCCGAGGCGGGCCGGGGCCAGGAGGTCCGTGGAGTCCATGGAGTGCGTTGTCTGCGGCATGGCCGCACGGTAGAACTTGACACTGATGTCAGATTCAAGTCCTCGGGCGTGGAGGTGACGGCATGCGCATCGGTGAACTGGCCCGGCGCACCGGCGTGAGCGAGCGGTCGCTGCGCTACTACGAGACCCAGGGCCTGCTCGCCAGCGAGCGCACCCCCGGCGGCCACCGCGACTACCCGGAGCGGGCCGTCGACCGGGTCATCCGCATCCAGGAGCTGTACGCGGCGGGCCTGCACAGCGACAGGATCCGCCTGCTGCTGCCCTGCATGCGCGACGAGGACGGCGGCCCCTCGGCGATCGCCACCCCGCGCCTGGTCGAGGACCTCACCGCCGAACGCGACCGCATCGACCGCATGATCGCCGACCTCCGGCGCTCCCGGGACACCCTGGACGAGGTCATCCGCACGGCCCGCAGATCCTGACCGCGGTACCCCCGAACGCCCCACTCATCAGGAACATCCCCTCGGCTCCATGCGACCGTGGGCGGTACGCCAGCCACCTACGCCGTAGCTCACGACCGACGTAGCCCCACGACGACGTACGGAGCCCCCATGGCCGACCTCCAGGACGACATCCCCTCCACGACCGAGGTCGGCGAGGACGACGGCCTGCCGGACGACCCCTTCCCGCCGGGGCCGGCCGGCTCGGCCGAGGCCCTGGACCGGGCGCACGCCCTCCTCGCCGCCCACCCGGTCGCCGACGGCTACAGCGGCCTGCCCTGGGCCCTGCGCCATCTGCCCTGGTACGACCTGGAGCTGGGCGAGGCCGCCATCGACACGGACGTGCCGCGGATGCGCGAGGGCCATGTCGGCGCCCTGTTCTGGTCGCTGCACCTGCCCGCCGAGCCCGGCGAGCCCGACAGCGCCGGAGGCGGCGAGCGCGCGACGGCAGCCACCCTGGAGCAGCTGGACCTGGTCCGCTCGGTGATCGAGGCCCACCCGGAGGGGCTGCGCCTGGTGCGCACCGCCGGCCAGGTCATCGACGCCCGCAACTGCGGCCGGGTCGCCGTGGTGCTGGGCCCGGCGGACGGCACCGCGCTCGGCGACTCCCTCGGCATCCTGCGCATCCTGCACGCCCTCGGCCTCCGGGTGCTCACCCTCGCCGGCACCGCCTGGGCGGGCCAGGCGGGCCTGACCCGGTTCGGCGAGGAGGTCGTCCGGGAGATGAACCGGCTCGGCGTGCTCGCCGACGTCTCCGGCGCCTCGCACGCCACCGCCGGGCGGACCGTGGCGCTGTCCAAGACACCGGTGCTGTGCACCCGCTCCGCCGCCCGGGTGCTGCGCCCGCACCCCGCCAACCTGCCCGACGACCTGCTCACCGCGCTGGGCGCGGCCAAGGGCCTGTGCATGGTGCCGCTGACCGCCGAGCAGACCGGCCCGACCGTCCAGGACGTCGCCGACCACCTCGACCACGTCCGGGACGTGGCCGGCCCGGAGTGCGTCGGCCTGTCCGGCACCTATGACTCCGGCGCCGTGCACCCGCGCGACCTCGCCGACGCCTCCCGCTACCCCCATCTGATCGCCGAGCTGCTCCGGCGCGGCTGGTCCGAGACCGAACTGTCCCTGCTGACCTGGGGAAACGTTCAGCGGGTGCTGCGCAGCGCGGACTTCATGGCCCGCGCCGCCCAGCACCGCAGAGAGGCCTCGACGGCGAAGATCACCGAGTTGGACCAGCCCTGAGCCGTCAGGAGGTGCAGAGGCAGAAGGGGTGCCCCACGGGGTCCGCGTACACCCGGAAGGTGCGCTCGCGGTCCGCGGTGTCCAGCGGACGCGCCCCCAGCTCCAGCACCGCCTTCTCGGCCGCGTCCAGGTCCGGCGCCACCAGGTCCAGGTGGAACTGCTGGTCGCCGTCCGGTCCGGGCCAGTGCGGCGGCACGTACTGCGGAGCCTCCTGGAACGCCAGCGTCGGCCCTCCCGGCACCTTCAGCTCCACCCAGTCCCCCTGGCCCTCGGGGGTGCCGCCCAGGACGGCGGCGTAGAAGCCGGCCAGCGCCCGTGGGTCGGGACAGTCCAGCACGACGACACCGAATGTGGCGAGAGCCATGACTACCTCCTCGTGTTGCGTGGACGTGGTGCAGAATGCGGAACGACGCCGGTTCGGCCGACTGAGCCTCGGCCGAAACGGCGTCACCCTGCCGTGCGGTCAGGCGGTGGGGCGGCCCATCGCCCGGTAGGTCCAGCCGGCCCGTCGCCACAGCTCCGGGTCGAGGGTGTTGCGCCCGTCCAGGATCAGCCGGTCCGCCGCGACCTCGCCGAGCGCCGCCGGGTCCAGCTCGCGGAACTCGCGCCACTCGGTGAGGTGGAGCACGACGTCGGCGCCGCGCACCGCGTCCAGCGCCGAGTCGGCGTAGCCGAGGGTCGGGAAGACCCGGCGGGCGTTGGTCATGCCCTTGGGGTCGTACACGGTCACCTGGCCGCCCTGGAGATGGATCTGCCCGGCCACGTTGAGCGCGGGCGAGTCCCGGACGTCGTCCGAGTCGGGCTTGAAGGTGGCGCCGAGCACCGCGACCCGCTTGCCGAGGAAGGAGCCGCCGCCCAGCGCCTCCCGGGCCATCTCCACCATCTGGCCGCGCCGGCGCATGTTGATGGAGTCGATCTCGCGCAGGAAGGTCAGCGCCTGGTCCGCGCCCAGCTCGCCCGCCCGCGCCATGAACGCCCGGATGTCCTTCGGCAGACAGCCGCCGCCGAAGCCGATCCCGGCGCGCAGGAACTTGGCGCCGATCCGGTCGTCGTGCCCGATGGCCTCCGCCAGCCGGGCCACGTCACCGCCCGCGGCCTCGCACACCTCCGCCATCGCGTTGATGAAGGAGATCTTGGTGGCGAGGAAGGAGTTCGCGGCGGTCTTCACCAGCTCGGCGGTCGGGAAGTCGGTGACGACGAACGGCGTGCCCTCGCCGACCGGCGTCGCGTACACCTCGCGCAGCAGCTTCTCGGCCCGCTCGCTGCGCACACCCACCACGATCCGGTCCGGGTGCAGGGTGTCCTGCACGGCGAAGCCCTCGCGCAGGAACTCCGGGTTCCAGGCCAGCTCGGCGTCGCCGCCGGCCGGGGCGTGCTCGGCGAGATAGGCGGCCAGCCGGTCCGCGGACCCGACCGGCACGGTCGACTTGCCGACCACCAGGGCGGGGCCGTGCAGATGCGGGGCGAGGGAGGCGATCGCGGAGTCGACGTAACTCATGTCACAGGCGTACTCGCCGTGCTTCTGCGGGGTGTTCACGCACACGAAGTGCACATCACCGAAGGCGCCGACCTCGGCCCAGTCGGTGGTGAACCGCAGCCGCCCCGACGAGCCCTCGATCCCCGCCACATGCCTGCGGAGCAGCTCGTCCAGCCCCGGCTCGAACATCGGGGTCTCGCCGCGCTCCAGCAGAGCGATCTTCTCCGGTACGACATCCAGCCCCAGCACCTCGAACCCCAGTTCGGCCATGGCCGCGGCGTGCGTGGCGCCGAGATAGCCGGTGCCGATCACGGTGATCTTCAGGCTCATGGGTGCTCCAGAACGGGTACGTCGGTGATGCGGAGCCCGAGCATAGTCGGGCCGCCCACCGGGCAATTTCCCCGCTGTCACCAAGCTCACGTAGGCGTCCCCCGGGCTGCCCTCTAAAATTTGAGTTACTTAACGGTAATTAGCGTCATCACTGCGTCAGTATCACTGCGTCTTTGGAGCGTGAGAGACCTTGGCCGGATCGGCTGACTTCGACCTGTACCGCCCGTCCGAGGAGCACGACATGCTCCGCGACGCCGTCCGCTCCCTGGTCGAGGCGAAGATCGCGCCGTACGCCACCGCGGTGGACGAGGAGGCCCGCTTCCCGCAGGAGGCCCTCGACGCCCTGGTGGCCAACGACCTGCACGCCGTGCACGTCCCCGAGGAGTACGGCGGCTCCGGCGCCGACGCGCTCGCCACGGTCATCGTGATCGAGGAGGTGGCCCGCGCCTGCGTCTCCTCCTCCCTCATCCCCGCCGTGAACAAGCTCGGCTCGCTGCCGGTGATCCTCTCCGGCTCCGAGGAGCTGAAGAAGAAGTACCTGGGTCCGCTCGCCAAGGGCGACGCGATGTTCTCGTACTGCCTGTCCGAGCCGGAGGCGGGCTCGGACGCCGCCGGCATGAAGACCAAGGCGGTCCGCGACGGCGACCACTGGATCCTCAACGGCGTCAAGCGCTGGATCACCAACGCGGGCGTCAGCGAGTACTACACCGTGATGGCCGTGACGGACCCGGAGAAGCGCTCCAAGGGCATCTCCGCCTTCGTCGTCGAGAAGTCCGACCCGGGCGTGTCCTTCGGCGCCCCGGAGAAGAAGCTCGGCATCAAGGGCTCCCCGACCCGCGAGGTCTACTTCGACAACGTCCGCATCCCCGCCGACCGCATGATCGGCGAGGAGGGCACCGGCTTCATGACGGCCATGAAGACCCTGGACCACACCCGCATCACCATCGCCGCCCAGGCGCTCGGCGTCGCCCAGGGCGCCTTCGACTACGCCAAGGGCTATGTCCAGGAGCGTAAGCAGTTCGGCAAGGCGATCGCCGACTTCCAGGGCATCCAGTTCATGCTCGCCGACATGTCGATGAAGATCTCGGCCGCCCGCGCCCTGACCTACCAGGCCGCCGCCGCCTCCGAGCGCGGCGACGCCGACCTCACCTACCTGGGCGCAGCCGCCAAGTGCTTCGCCTCGGACGTGGCGATGGAGGTCACCACCGACGCCGTCCAGCTCCTCGGCGGCTACGGCTACACCCGTGACTACCCGGTGGAGCGCATGATGCGCGACGCCAAGATCACCCAGATTTATGAGGGCACGAACCAGGTCCAGCGGATCGTGATGGCCCGCAACCTGCCGTAGGGCCGGACCGGCTCCTCCTCGGTGCGCCTGGTGACCGGTCGGTCACATGCGGCGCGGGGCCGGGGGACGTAGGACGGAAGCACACGGGACCCGTCCCGGGTCCCCGCCTCCGAGGAGGAGCCATGACCCAGTCCGGAATGATGCCCGCCCTGACCCGGCAGATGCAGGACTGCATCGAGGCCTGCATGAACTGCCACAACATGTGCGAGGAGGCCATGAGCTCCTGCATGCAGCAGGGCGGCCAGGCGCAGATGCAGGTCATGCGCGCGCTCATGGACTGCTCCGAGACGACCCGTATGTGCGCCGACATGATGATGCGGCGCTCGCCCATGTCCGGCGACATGTGCGCCATGTGCGCGAGGGTCTGCGAGATGTGCGCCGAGGCGTGTATGTCCATGCCCGACGACCAGATGATGATGCGCTGTGCGGAGGCGTGTCGCCGCTGCGCGGAAACCTGTCGCGCGATGGCGGGCGCGAGCATGTGAGCCCGGCCCGCTGAGGCCGGCGGCCGAGGGCACCCGCTCCGGGCGCCCTCGGTCCCGCCGCAGCCGTCAGGTGCCGGAGACGGTGACCTTCTGGTCGTTCTTCAACTCGTCCACCAGCGTCTTCACCTTCGCCTTGTCCCAGACGAGGTTGCCGCCCGTGGAGCCGGAGATCGGCATGTTCATCGAGGTGCCGTCACCGCCGCTGACGCCCTTCATCGCCCAGAACATCGAGGCCAGGTCCCACAGCGACATGTCCTTGTCGACGATCAGCGAGTCCAGGCCCGCGCCCATCACCGGGTAGAACTTGAACGGGTTGAGGATCGTCGACGGCGTGGCCACCTGGTGGGCCAGCGCGGACAGGAACTTCTGCTGGTTCTTGGTGCGCTGGAGGTCGGAGGCGGCGAAGGCGTGCCGGGTCCGGACGAACGCGAGCGCCTGCTGCCCGTTCAGGGTCTGCTTGCCCGCCTTGAAGTCGGCGCCGGACCACTTGTCCTTGAAGGCGTGGTCGATGGTGATGTCGACACCGCCGACCGCGTCCACGATGTTCGCGAAGCCCTGGAAGCCGATCTCCACGTAGTGGTCGATGTGCAGACCGGTGTTGTACTCGATCGTGCGCACCAGCAGGGTCGGGCCGTCCTCGGCGTAGGCCGCGTTCAGCTTCTCGTGCCGGCCTCTCGCCGGGTAGACCTTCCCGGACGTCGAGCCCTTGTACGACGGGACCTCCACGTCCGAGTCGCGCGGCAGCGAGACCAGCGTGTCGCCGTTGTCGCCGACGTGCAGGATCATCATCGAGTCGGTGCGCTTGCCCTCGGCGGCGCCGGTGTGCAGCTTCTTCTCGTCCGCCCTGGACATGCCCTCGCGGCTGTCCGAGCCGACGATCAGGTAGTTGGTGCCCGAGCCGCTCTCCGGGCGGTCGATGACCTTGGACAGGTCGACCTCGCGGC
The DNA here is from genome assembly GCF_042672505.1 of Streptomyces sp. NPDC127190. Lineage (NCBI taxonomy): Bacteria > Bacillati > Actinomycetota > Actinomycetes > Kitasatosporales > Streptomycetaceae > Streptomyces > Streptomyces sp. NPDC127190. The sequence continues at coordinate 35,023 of NZ_JBHXVE010000016.1, read as the reverse complement.
GCAGCTTGGAGTCGGCCCAGAAGTAGGTCGCGACCGAGGTGACGACCAGCACGGTCGCCAGCGTGATCGCCGTCCACTTGATCCGGCGCCGCCAGTTCAGCGCGGGCCGCGCCGCCCGGCCCGGCGCACCGGCCGGACCGCCGGGACCGCGGCCGCCGGGGGCGCCGTAGACCTGACCGGTGTTGTAGCCGCTGTCGAAGCCGGTGCCCTCGTCATAACCCTGGCCGTCGGTGTACGACGGCTGCTGCGGGACTCCGGCGCCGTACGGCGGCGCGGAGCGGCCGGGGCCGCCGTACGCCGAGCGGGGGCCGGGCGGTACCGCCGGACCGCGCCGCACCTGACGCATCACCTGGGCGCCTTCCGGCTGTGCGCCGGCACTGCCGCGTCCGTAGCGGGGGTCACGGTTGTCGTCGGACCATCCCTCGGGCCAGTCATTCATGGGCCCCAGTGTGCCGGGCCGCTCCAGGTGCCTTACAAGGCCTGTCGGAAAATAGGGTCGGCGCTGTTGCCAAGCTGACACAAATTCCGCGAATGTCGCTTCGGCATAAGGTGGAGGGCATGACAGACCAGGCCACGGGCGCGGAAACAGACATCCCGGGCAAGCCCACGTCCGCCTCGCGCACCACCCTCAGCCACATCATGACCCACAACGACACCAACCTGCTGGGGACGGTGCACGGCGGTGTGATCATGAAGCTCGTCGACGACGCGGCGGGCGCCGTGGCCGGCCGGCACTCCGGCGGTCCCGCCGTCACCGCCTCCATGGACGAGATGGCGTTCCTGGAGCCGGTCCGCGTCGGTGACCTGGTCCATGTGAAGGCCCAGGTGAACTGGACCGGCCGGACCTCCATGGAGGTCGGCGTCCGGGTCCTCGCCGAGCGCTGGAACGAGTCCGCCCCGCCCACCCAGGTCGGCTCCGCCTACCTGGTCTTCGCGGCCGTGGACGCCGACGGCAGGCCGCGCCGGGTCCCGCCGGTCCTCCCGGAGACCGACCGCGACCGCCGCCGCTACCAGGAAGCCCAGATCCGCCGCACCCACCGCCTGGCCCGCCGCCGCGCCATCCGCGAACTGCGGGAGAAGCGCACGGCAGAAGGCTACGAGGAGTAGGGCCGCCCCTGAGGGGCGCGCTGTCTTCCCGCTGCGGCTCGGCACGGCGCCCCGGCCGGCACACGGTGCGGCCGCGCCTCGCCGCCGCGCCTCGCCACGGGGGCGCTCTGGCCGGCACCCCGCCTCGCGCCGCACGCGGCCGCTGCCGCGGAGGGCCAGGAGGGGCAGGGCAACCCCTTCAGGGCCGCGCCCTGTGTCTCCTGTGCGGCCTCGCCTCGCCGCCGGGCCTCGCCAGGGTGGCGCCCCGGCCGGACCACCGCCTCGCGCCACACGCGGCCGCTGCCGCTGGGCGGGGGGGGGGCTAGGGGGACGCCCCCCGACCGCGCCCCGTCGTAGACGCTCAGCACACCACTTCGCTGCCCCGGACCACGCTCTGCTGGGGTTGGGCGGGGTCTTCGTAGTGGATCGGGCGGACCGCCTTGAAGTCGGTGCCGATCGTCGCCTTCAGGAGCGGGCCCTGGCCCGGTACCGCGCGCAGCTCGCTGCCGGGCAGGGCCGCCGCCAGGGAGCGGGCGGAGCGGTCCCAGCGGGGGTCGTAGGAGATCACGGTCCGCTTGACGTCGCGCACCGGCGCGGTGACCGGCCGGTGCGTGGTGGCGAAGCCCGCCGCCGCGAGCGCCGCGTCGGCCCGCTTGGCCAGCCCGGCCGTCGGCGTGCCGTTCGCCAGCTGCACCCGGACCTGCCGCGGGTCCACGTCCACCGGCACCGGGGCCGGGCCGCGGCGCGGCGGCGCGGTGACGGCGAGCGGCTTGTCGTCGCGCAGCGCCTGGAACAGCTGGTCCGCCTTGGCCTGGTCCCACTTCAGGGTGGAGCCGACGCCCTTCACGTCGTAGTTCATCTGCGCGATCGGCACGGTGGCGAACTCGGACGAGGACGGGGAGAAGTTCCGCATCGCCCGGCCGAGGTCGAGCAGCTCGTCGGTGCCGAAGCCCTCGTCCGCCCGGACCGAGCCGAGCACCGCCCGGGTCACGTCCCGGAACCTCATCGGGTTGAGCAGCACCCCGGAGGCGGTCGTCTTCTCGATCAGCGCGGCGAGGAACCGCTGCTGCCGCTTCATCCGGCCCAGATCGCTCGCCCCGTCCACATGCCGGGCGCGCACGTACTGGAGCGCCTGCCCGCCCTGGAGGGTGTGGGTGCCGGCGGAGAGGTCGAGTCCGGTGAACGCGTCCTTCAGCGGGGTCGCCGTGCACACGTTCACCCCGCCCAGCACGTCGACCGTCTTCATGAAGCTGGTGAAGTCGACCTCCAGATAGTGGTCGATCTTCACATGGGTCATGTTCTCCACGGTCCGGATGGTCAGCTGCGGGCCGCCCTCCGCGTAGGCCGCGTTCAGCTTGAGCGGATGCGCCCCGTACCGCCGGCCCGTCGACGGGTCGACATGCGCGGGCACCTCGGCGTAGGAGTCGCGGGGCAGGCTCACCACGGTGGCCCGCTCCCGGTCCGCGGAGATGTGCACCAGCATCATCGTGTCGGTGCAGTGGCAGGGCTCTCCGCCCAGGTGGTAGGCGCGCCGCAGCTGCTCGGTGATCTTGTCTCGGCCGTCGGTGCCGACCAGCAGGACGTTCATGCCGTGGCCCGCGCGGGGCCGGTTCTTCATGTCCTTGAAGGCGTCGACGCGGGCGATACCCGCGTCCAGGCTGGTGACCACCGCGTGCCCGATCCCGGCGGAGGCGAGCACCACGACGGACAGCGTGGTCAGCGCCCGCATCGCCCAGCGCGGCCGTTTCGGCGGCCGGACCGGCCGCACCGCCCGCTCGGGCGGGCGCGGCACCCGGCGGGGCGGCTGCGAACGGCGCTGGGGACGCGCGGGGGAGTGAGGGGGGCTGGGCACAGGGGGACTCCTCCGGACGAGGCCGAACGTGGGATCCGTGAGCACGGTAGGCCGATACGACCTTCATCCCGCGTCACGCCCCCGGCGGGGCGCACCGCTGTCCCCCGTTCGCGGTAACGTGAGCGTCCTATGAACGCCAAGCCCGACGTGCGGCTCCCCGCTGTTTCCGTGATCATGCCCGTCCTCAACGAGGAGCGGCATCTGCGCGGGGCCGTCCAAGCGATCCTCGCGCAGAGTTACCCCGGCGAGATGGAGGTCGTCATCGCCCTCGGTCCGTCCACGGACCGCACGGACGAGATCGCCGCCGAGCTGGTGCACGAAGACTGGCGCGTCCACACCGTCCCGAACCCGAGCGGCCGCACCCCCGCCGCCCTGAACGCGGCGATCAAGGCCTCCCGGCACCCGATCGTGGTCCGCGTCGACGGCCACGGCATCCTCTCGCCGAACTACATCGCGACCGCCGTACGGCTCCTGGAGGAGACCGGCGCGCAGAACGTCGGCGGCATCATGCACGCCGAGGGCGAGAACGCCTGGGAGGACGCGGTCGCCGCCGCGATGACCTCCAAGATCGGTGTCGGCAACGCGGCCTTCCACACCGGCGGCGAGGCGGGCCCGGCGGAGACGGTCTACCTGGGCGTCTTCCGCCGCGAGGCCCTGGAGCAGCAGGGCGGCTACAACGAGGAGTTCATCCGCGCCCAGGACTGGGAGCTGAACTTCCGGATCCGCGAGGCGGGCGGCCTGATCTGGTTCTCGCCCGAGCTGAAGGTGTCGTACCGGCCGCGGCCCTCCGTCCGGGCGCTGGCCAAGCAGTACAAGGACTACGGCCGCTGGCGGCATGTCGTCGCCCGCTACCACGCCGGCTCCATCAACCTGCGCTACCTCGCCCCGCCGGCCGCGGTGTGCGCCATCGCCGCGGGGGTCGTGGTGGGCGCCGCCCTGACGCCGTGGGGCTTCGTGATCCCCGCCGGCTATCTGGCGGCGATCACGGCCGGCTCGGTCCCGGCGGGCAAGGGCCTGCCGCTGAAGGCCCGGTTCCAGATCCCGGTGGCCCTCGCCACCATGCACATGTCGTGGGGCTGGGGCTTCCTGACCAGCCCGAAGTCCCTCGCCAAGCGGGTCATCGCCTCGCGCCGCCCGGCGGTGCTCAGCTCCTGACCGGCCATCGGGGCCCCCCGGCGACCGAGGAGGACCACACACGCAGCCCCCCGGCCGGCCCACCCACGGGAGGCCCAGACCACCACACAACCCGCCCCCCGGCCCAC
>NZ_JBHXVE010000016.1:0-30813 GCF_042672505.1 Streptomyces sp. NPDC127190 | reverse complement strand
GTCCGGATGTTCACCGGGGCCGCAGCCTCGCTGAGCCGCTCGATAGACGGCCGGACCGCGCGACACCCCACCCCCCCCCACCCCCGCCACAGCCCCGGCGCGCGCCGGGGGGCCCCCCGCGCCCGGCGCTACCGGGCCCGGGGGCCCGGGGGCGCGCGCCCGCCCCCGGGGCCCCGATGCCGTTCACCACTGGTAGGGCCCGTACACGTCCATGCACTGGCCGCGGTCCGCGCCGTTGATCGAGTCGGCGTTCTTCGGCAGGTCCCCGGCCTTCGGCTTGGACTGCTTCGGATAGCTCGTCCCGGTGCGCCAGTCCGCGCCGACGACGACCGTCACCCCGGACACCCCGGTCGACTGCTTCACCGCGCTCAGCGGGATGCCCAGCGCCTTGGCCACCGCCTGGGCGTCGCCCTCCAGGTCCGCGCTCGGATACTGCACGACCGTGGTGTCCACGGACTGCGCGACGGAGGTGTCGGACGTGGCCCGCGGGTAGCCCTTCTGCGCCAGTGCCTGGCTGATCGCCAGCGCCCGGTGCGGCACCGCGGCCTGGTCCGCGCTCTGTGTGGCGTTCTGCACCAGCACGCCGAGGCGGGCCGGGTCGGTCGACGGCGTCTTGGCGGCGGCGCCGGAGTCCTTCTTCCCCTTCGACGCGTCACCGCCCTTGCCGTTCTTGTCGAGCGGGACGTCGTCGTGCAGCATCTGCCACAGCTGGTCGGCGTCGGCCTTGTCCTCGATGACGTGCGCCTTGTTCTGCGGATCCTCGAGGTTGGGCATCGTCACGGACGTGATGCGGTCGGACGGCACCGACTTCATCTCCATGCCCAGGTCGTACAGCTTCTTGACCGTGCCGATCTCCTCGGACACCTTCAGCGACTTGGTGGCCGCCTCGGCCAGGTCCATCAGACGCCCGGTGTCGGTGAAGACGTTCTGCTGTTGCAGCGTGCGCATCATCGAGTTCAGGTACATGTGCTGGGCGCGGGCCCGCATCAGGTCGCTGCCCCAGGCGTGCCGGGTCCGCAGCCACTGCAACGCCTGGACGCCCTTGACCTTGTGCGTGCCGGCCGTCAGCTTCAGCCCGGAGCCGCCGGGCTGGTCGGGCGTCGGGTGGTCCCACACGTTCTGCTTCACACAGACGTCGACCCCGCCGATCGCGTCCGCCATCTGCACCACACCGGAGAAGTCGATCATCATCCAGTGGTCGATGTAGACCTTGGTGAGGTTCTCCCAGGTGGACAGCGTGCACGCGGCGCCGCCCCGGGCCAGGGTGGTGTTGATGATGTCGTTCGTCGCCGGGTAGGACTTGCCGGTGTCGGGGTTCTTGCACGGCGGGATGTCGACGCGGGTGTCGCGGGGGATGCTCACCATGGCGGCGCTCTTGCGGTCCGCGGACAGGTGGATGAGGATCTGCACGTCCGCCAGCGGCGGGCTGCCGACCTGCTTCTTGCTGCCGCCGAGCTTCACGTTCTCGGCGGTGTTACGGCTGTCCGAGCCGATCAGCAGGATGTTCAGCGGGGTCTGGCCGGCCGCGTTGGGCGCGGTCTTCTGCGCCTTGGAGTCGCCGGCGCTGCGCGCACCCTTGCGGATGTTGGCGTTGAGGTGCTGGTAGTACAGGTAACCGGCGCCGGCCGTGCCAAGTATGACCACTGCGAGTACGGTCGCCGACCAGCGCAGGGTGCGTCGTCGGCGGCGTCTCCGGTCGGCCTTCCCGCCGCCTCTGCGCCGCCCGCCACCGTGCCGGCCGGAGCCTTCCTTCGTGTCCGGTGTCTGCGATGCGGGCGACGTCCTGTCGCCCATCGCGGGAGCCTCCTCCCGCACCTCGCTCTGCGCCAAACTTCCTGCCCTCCCCACCCTTGCGCCCACCCGCGCGTTCAACGCGACGGGCCCGTCTCGTCACGAGTTAGACGCACGACGGGCCCGTTGGGTTACCTAGGAAGCGCACTTAACCTCGTCGGCCGTGGACTTGTCGACCTTCGGTGCCTTCGCGGCGGAGGTGAGCGGCACACCGGCGCCCTTGAAGTCCTTGCCCAGCGTCAGCGTCATCGCCGGCAGCCCCTGGGAGTTGGTCACACTCCGACCCGGTGTGAGCGCCGAGCCCGGCAGGCCCATCAGCGCGGCCAGCTCCCGTGCCTGCGCCGCCTGGTCGGGCGCGTACTCCAGGGTGGTCCTGCTCAACTGGTCCGGCGCGTTGCCCGCGTTCTCCGACTTCAGCACGCCCTCGTCGTTCTGGAGCCAGCCGAGCACCGCCTGTGCGCTGCCGGCCGTCGCCCCGCCGTTGAGGACGCGCACCCGCACCTCGGAGGGCGCGGACCTGGTCCCCTTGAGCCGGGCGGCCTGAGCGTCCTTCGCGGCCTTCTGCTTCCTCTTCACCTCGGTGAGGGAGACGTCGTTCTTGATGGCGTCGAAGACGGCCGGGGCCTGCGCCTGGTTGACGACCACCGTCGCGTGGACCTTCTCGGCGGGGTTGTCGACCACCGGGACCGTGGTGAAGCTGATGTGCTTCGGCGGCACCTTCTTCAGCTCCAGCGCCACGTCCTTGAGCGTGCTGACACTGCGGATGCCGGTGTCCACGGTCAGCGCCTTCGTGGCCGCCTCGGCCAGGTCCAGCAGCTTCGACGGGTTGGTGAGGGTGTCGCTGGAGGACATCTTGCGCATCAGGGAGCCCAGGAACTGCTGCTGCGCCTTGATGCGGTCCAGGTCGCCCTGGTTGCCGAAGCTGTGCCGGGTGCGCACGAAGGCCAGCGCCTGCTCGCCCTCGACGACCGACTTGCCGGCGGGCAGATGGAGGTGGGACTGCTTGTCGTTCACCGGGTGGGTGACACACACCTCGACGCCGCCGACCGCGCTCGTCAGCGTCTTCACCGCGTTGAAGTCCGCCATCATGAAGTGGTCCACGTGGATGCCCGTGACCGCCTCGACGGTGCGCATGGTGCAGCCCGGGTCGCGGCCGTCCTGGCCGAGGCTGGTGTTGAACCGCACCCCGTCCGTGCCGGGGATCACCTTGGTGCTGCCGTCCGGCTGCTTCGTCGGGCAGTCCGGGACGTCCACGATCAGGTCGCGCGGGATGCTCAGCGCGGTCGCGTTCGTCCGGTCCTTGGCGACGTGCAGCAGGATGTTGGTGTCCGCGTGGCCGACGGAACCCTTGTCGCCGTAGCCCTCGTTGCCCTTCCCGGTCCGCTTGTCGGTACCGATGATCAGGACGTTGAAGGCCTCGTCCTTACTGAAGCCCTTGGAGCCCGCGTCACCGACGTCGATCGTGGAGACGTTGCCCTCCAGGTGCTTGATGTAGAGGTAGCCGGCGGTGCCGACGGCGACCAGCACGAAGGCCGTGCCGCCCGCGGTCCACGCCAGCACCTTCCCCCACCGGGTCTTCTTCTTCACCGGCCGCCGGCCGCGCCGCCCGGGCGCCGTCTCCGGCTCCGCGCCCCGCCGCCGGGAGGACCGCGGCGGCGGCACGTCCCCTGGGCGTACCTGCCGCATCTCCCGGGTCCCGCCGGCCTTCGCGTCGTCCCGGCGGCGCCGCGCGCCGTCGCCCGGCGCGTCCGGTCTGCGCGGGGAGGGGACCGACGACCGGCCGGGCGACTGCGGTGCGGAAGGTCCCAGTCGCAGTTCGTATTCGCCGGTGTTCGGATTGAGTACCCACTGGTCTGCGGGGTCGATGTTCTCCGCCCGCCCACGGCCTTGCGCGTCCACGGTTGTCCGAATCCTCCGTCGGGGCCACGCGGCGCCTTCCCCCTCAAAGGCGCTCGGGTCTCGGTGAATCAGTGCACGACCCCAGGACGGACCTCGTGGCCGGGTGCACCGGATCGCTCACACTATCCGCCCAGTTCAGCGTCAAGCGACGCCGGTGACAAATTAACCCTTCCTACAACTGGGCAATCCGCCTCATTTTCTGAACACACTTACGGCTCGGGGGCGCGCTTCACTCACAGGTGTGCTCGGCGGCGGTGTTCCCCCGGAAGGTGGGCGCGGGCGAGGGCCCGCTCTTGCCGTCCCCCTGCCCGCCCGCGCCGTCCTGCTTCTGCCGCGTCACCACCACCGGCTGGTCCGCCCGCAGCCGCTGGAACAGCGCCTCGGCCTCCGGCTCCACGAGCTGGTCGCGGTTGGTGTCGTAGACGTACGACTCCCTCGGCACCGTCAGGAACTGGACCCGCTCGGTCGGGATGTCGCGCAGCCCGCGCACCAACTGGTACAGGCCGCGCAGACTCGCCAGATCCGGGTCGGTGGTGAGCGAGGAGGTCGCCGCGTCCAGCACCGGATACAGCTTCGCCGGGTTCAGCAGGACGTCGTCGCTCTGCACCTTGTCGACCAGGGCGCCGAGGAAGCGCTGCTGACGCTCCATCCGCTCGGTGTCGCTGCCGTCCCCGAGCGACTTGCGGGCCCGTACGAAGCCGAGCGCCTGCTCGCCGTCCAGCAGCACCTTCCCCGCGGGCAGCTTCAGCCGGGCCGCCTTGTCGTCGATGGGCTCCTTCAGGCACACCCGCACCCCGTCGACGGCGTCGACCATCTCCTTGAACCCGCGGAAGTCCACGACCACGTGGTGGTCGATCCGGATGTCCGTCAGCTTCTCCACGGTCCGGATCGTGCACGCCGACCCGCCGAGCGCGAAGGCCTGGTTGAACATCGCGAACGCCGGCTCGGTGCGGCTGCCGTCGGTCTGCCGGCAGCCCGGTATGTCGACCATCAGGTCCCGGGGCAGCGAGACGGCGGTGGCGCTGCGCCGGTCGGCGGCCAGATGCAGCAGGATCGCGGTGTCCGACCGCTCGCTGCCCAGGTCCCGCCCGTACTCGGCGTTGCCCTCCCCGGCCCGGGTGTCGGACCCGATCAGCAGGATGTTCTGCGCGCCGCGCACCAGCGCGGTGGGCCGCTCCTTGTCGTACCGGGCCAGCTCGGCGGCGGCCGCGTCGTCGGCGGTGATGTTGCGGTCGAGCTTGGCGTAGAGCGCCCAGCCGGTCCCGCCGGCGGCCACGACGAGTACGGCGGCACCGAGCGCGGTACCGCGCACCCACCGCCGCCGGCGCCGCCGCGCGAGCCCGTCACCGGTGGCGGAGGAACCGAGCCGGGGACCGAGGGGCCTGCCCACGCTGTCGGTCACGGCACGGTCCCCCTAACGGTCGTACGAGCGTCAAAAGCCCTGCCCTTACGACGATGGCCGGGCAGGGCGTCCCAGGGCGCCCTGTACTACTCCGACCGGGGGACCCCCGCCCCTCTGATCAGCGGCGCACCACGGTGACCTTCTCGGTCTCGATCCGCTGGGCGAGCCGGTCCTCGTCCAGCCGGTCCAGATGCCGGCACAGCACCACGGACCCGCCCGTGGCCAGCGGCCCGAACAGTCCCGCGTTCAGGCCGTCCCAGGTGTCGTACGGCAGCCCGGACAGCAGCCGGGAGCCGGGCCCGGCCAGCTCCAGTGACGGCGCCTCCGCCCGGGCCCGCTGGACGACCTCCGCCCCGCTGAACTCCCGCCCGGCCACGATCAGCGCGGGCTCGTCCGGATCCACCGGCGCGAACGGCGCGAACCGGTCCCCCTGCCCCGGCACCTCCACGGCGTAGTCGGCGAACCCCTCCGGAGGCCCCTGCGGGAACCGCCCGCCCAGCGGCCGCAGCGCCAGCGCGACCCGCTCGCCGCGGCAGGCCCGCGCCGCCTCGAGGGAGTCCGGACCGCTCACCACCACGTCCGCCGCCGCCGGATCCCCGGCGACATCCGCGACCGCGCCCACCGAGGCGCACGCGAGCAGCCACACCGCCGTCTGCCAGTGCGCCGGCAGCAGCAGCGCGACCCGGTCGCCGGGGGCGGCGGCGAGGTCGCCCTGGAGGAGGTTCGCGGTCTTGGACACCCAATTGGCGAAGGTGGCCACGGACAGTTCGACGCGTTCGCCCGTGGCGTCGTCGTAGAAGGTCACCAGAGGGCGGCCGGGGTCCGCGGTGAGCGCGGAAGCCAGCAGGTCGGCGGGGGTGCGATCGGTGGCGTTCACCCGGCACAGGGTACGCGCGGGCCGGGACGCGCGGGCGCGCGGCGGGCCACCGGTTCGGCGGAGCGCCGTCCGACGGTCCGTCAGTTCACCGATGGACAGATTTGTCTGACTATGTCCAAGATCATAACCATGCGTGGATTCCTGACCTCCTCCATCGGCGTCACCACGGTCGCCGCGGCCCTCACCCTCCCTCTGGCCGTGCCCGCGACCGCCGTGACCACCGTGCCCGCCCGCCCCGCCGCCGGTGCGAGCCCCGCCGAAGCCGCGATCCCGGGCCACACCCAGTCCCTGCCGCTGCTGCCCCGCTCCCGCACCCGCGCCCTCGGCGCGGCCCCGGAACAGGGCCTGTACCGTGCCGAGGTGGAACGCTTCGCACTGGTCGGAGTCGTCTGGGACGACCCGGACACCGCACTGCACGGCCGGGTCCAGGTGCGCACCCGCTCCGTGGCGACGGGCCGCTGGTCCGGCTGGCAGGACGTCGAGACCGACAACGCCGACCACGGCGCCGACCCCGGCACCGCGGAACGCACCTCGCGACGGGTGCGCGGGGCGACCGCGCCGCTGTGGGTGGGCGAGTCCGACGGAGTGGACGTACAGGTCCGCGCGGGCGGCGGCACACGCGTCCCCGGCAGCCGTGCGGCGACGCCGCCCCCGCTCCCCTCGGGACTGCGCCTGGAACTCGTCGACCCCGGCGACGAGGCCCTCCCCGAGGGCGCACCGGCCGACGCGCCGCGCACCGGACTGCACACCGACGCGGCGCGCGCGGCCTCCGCCGCCAACACCGACATCGCTGAGTTCGGCGCCCTGGAGATCCCGGAGCTGAGCCGGTCGGCCACCGAGAGCGAACTCGCCCGCCTGGAAGGGGTGGTGCGGGCGAAGCCGTACATCGGGCCACGGCCGCGCATCGTCACCCGCCGGGGCTGGGGCGCGAACGAGTCACTGCGCGAACCCGGGTTCGTCTACACGAAGAAGGTCAAGGCGGCCTTCGTGCACCACACCGCCTCGGGCAACAAGTACACCTGCTCCCAGGCCCCCTCCGTCATCCGCAGTATCTACCGCTACCACGTCACGAGCATGGGCTGGCGGGACATCGGCTACAACTTCCTCGTCGACAAGTGCGGAACCATCTACGAGGGCCGGGCCGGCGGAGTGGCGAAGGCCGTCCTCGGCGCGCACACCCTCGGTTTCAACACCAACAGCATGGGCATCGCCGTCATCGGAACCTACGGCGCCACGAAGCCGTCTAACGCGGCGGTGACGGCGATCGCCCGGCTCACCGCCTGGAAACTCGGCCTCTTCGGGGCGAATCCGCGCGGAAAGACATACCTGACGTCGGGCGGTGGCAATCTGTACCCGAAGGGGAAGAACGTACGACTGAACGTGATCTCCGGTCATCGGGACGGGTTCGCCACGGAATGCCCCGGCAAACGGCTCTATGCCAAGCTCGGCTCGGCCCGCGCCGACGCGGCGCGGTACCAGGGCCGCTGAGCCGGCCGAGCCACGGGGCGCACGCCGTCGCCAGGGAGCCGGAGTCGGGGGGCTCCGGCTCCCATCCGTCTAAACTGACCGCCCGAGACGCATGGCAATGTGGCGGTAACAACTGATTCGAGCGGTCCCCGGCAGGAAGCAGAGACGACAGGTGACAGAAGCGATCCTCCTGGTCGGCGGCAAGGGCACCCGGCTGCGACCGCTCACGGTGCACACCCCCAAGCCCATGGTGCGGGCCGCCGGAGTGCCGTTCCTCACCCACCAGCTGGCCAGAGCGAGAGCGGCGGGCGTGGAGCACATCGTCCTCGCGACCAGCTATCTGGCCGAGGTCTTCGAACCCTACTTCGGCGACGGCGCCGCGCTCGGCCTGCACATCGAGTACGTCACCGAGGAGGAACCCCTCGGCACCGGCGGCGCCATCCGCAACGTGGCCTCCCGGCTGCACTCCGGCCCCGACGACCCGGTCCTCGTCTTCAACGGCGACATCCTCACCGGGCTCGACATCAGGGCCCTGGTCGACACCCACGAGTCCACGGGCGCGGACGTCTCCCTGCACCTGACGAAGGTCACCGACCCGCGCGCCTACGGCCTGGTCCCCACCGACCCCTCCGGCCGCGTCCTCGCCTTCCTGGAGAAGCCCCAGACGCCCGAGGAGATCGTCACCGACCAGATCAACGCCGGCGCGTACGTCTTCCGCCGCTCCCTCATCGACATGATCCCGGCGGGCCGCCCCGTCTCGGTGGAGCGCGAGACCTTCCCCGGCCTGCTCTCCGCCGGCGCCCACCTCCAGGGCATGGTCGACTCCACCTACTGGCTGGACCTCGGCACCCCGGCCGCCTTCGTCCGCGGCTCGGCCGACCTGGTCCTCGGCCGCGCCCCGTCCCCGGCGGTCCCCGGCCGCTGCGGCGACCGCCTCGTCCTTCCCACGGCCAGGGTGGCGCCGGGCGCGAAGCTGACCGGTGGCACGGTGGTCGGCGAGGGCGCGTTCGTGGCCGAGGGCGCGACGGTCTTCGGCTCGACCATCCTCCCGGGCGCCGTCATCGAACCCGGCGCCGTCATCACCGACTCCCTGATCGGCTCCCGCGCCCGCGTCGGCGAACGCTCCGTCCTCACCGGCACGGTGGTCGGCGACGACGCGATCGTCGGCCCCGACAACGAACTCCACACCGGCGCCCGCATCTGGTGCAACGCCCAAATCCCAGCGGGAGCGGTCCGCTTCTCCTCGGACCAGTAGGGGTCCCTGCGGGGCGGGGGGCGCGTCTTCGAGTGCGGCTGGGTGGGGGCTGATTGCGCAGTTCCCCGCGCCCCTAAAGGGGCGCTCACAGCCGCGGGCAGTCGCCTGCCGCCGCATGCCGCCCTGGCTGCGGGCAGTCGTGCCGCTGGGGCGCTGGGGGTCCCCCTGCTCGAGCGAAGCCGAGAGCTTGGGGGAGGGTGGGCGCAGCGGCACCCGGCCAGCGCCGGTGAGCGAAACCCCCACCCGCCCAGCCACAGCACAGGGCACCCCAAAAGCGAACCCTTCAGAGCAACCCGATATCAACCCGCCTCATCTTCGGCGCCCTCCGCTTTGGCACACACCCACTCAACAAAATCAACCGCGCCGCCCGATGCCGCTGCCCCGCATACGGCTCCAACAACTCCAACATCACCGCATCATCCGCCCCCCGATCCCCTGCCAACGCCCACCCCACGATCCCCGGCAGATGCAGATCCCCCACCGTCACCGCATCCGCCGCCCCATGACTGCGCTGCACCACCTCCGCCGACGTCCACGGCCCCACCCCCGGCACCACCTCCAACCGCGCCCGAGCCTCACCCGCCGGCAACCCCACCACCTGCTCCAGCCGCGCAGCGACCCGCACGGCCCGCAACACCGTCGACGCCCGCTTGTCGTCCACCCCGGCCCGATGCCACTCCCAGGAGGGAATCAGCGCCCAGGTCCGCGGCGCGGGCATCACGAACATCGGCCGTTCCCCCACCCCCGCAGGGCCCGGCGCCGGCTCCCCGAACCTCCGCACGAGCAACCGCCACGCCCGGTACGCCTCGTCCGTCGTGACCTTCTGCTCCAGTACCGAGGGGATCAACGACTCCAGCACCAGCCCGGTCCGCGTCAGCCGCAACCCCGGCCGCCGGCGCCACGCATGCGCCACCACCCGGTGCCGGGGCACGAACGCCCCCGGATCATCGGCCGCACCCAGCAGCTCCGGCAGCCGCTCCAGCAGCCACTCCGCCCCGGCCCCCCACGCCTCGCCGAGCACCTCGTCGCCGTACGCCCGCACCCGCAGCGTGCCCGGGCCGGCCGGCGTGCGGCTGGTGCGCCAGACGGACCCGTCCGCCGTGGTCCGGAAGGTGGGGTCGGCCGGCCCGCGCCGCAGCGGCCCGAGCACCAGCCCGAGGTCGAGCGGCCCGTCCGGCACCCACCGCCGTACCCGGGCCGGAGCCGCCCCCGCCTGCCGCGGCACCCCCGCCCCACCGCGCGCGGGCCCGCCGACGGGCACGCCGGTCTCACCCCCGCGCACACTCGTACGCGTGGGCCGCGGGGCGAATCGTCCTGCCACTGCTGACGTCCTCGGGGTGCGAATACTTTCCTACGAGACTAGGCGGTGCCGAAGCCGTCTCACCGCACCTCGATGTACGCCCCCGCGTCCCGCTCCGCCCGCGCCCTCGGCTCCTCCGCCGGGCGGCCGATCGCCACCGCGCCCATCGGATCCCAGTCGGCCGGCAGACCGAGCGTCTCGCGCACCACGTCCCGGCAGAACATCGTGGACGACACCCACGCCGACCCCAGCCGCTCCCCGGCCAGCGCGACCAGGAAGTTCTGCACGCCCGCGCCCATCGCGACGACGAACATCTCGCGCTCGGCGCCGTCCCGCCGGGCGTCCCCGTAGTGGTGCGCGCCGTCCGTGACGAGACACGGCACGACCAGATACGGCGCGTTCCGCAGCACGTCCCCGCGCCGCACGCGCTTCGCGATCGCCTCCTCGCTCCTGCCGTCCCGGCGCAGATCCGCGACCCACGCGTCCCGCATCGCGTCCAGCAGCCGGGTCCGGGACTCCGCCGACTCCAGCAGCACGAACCGCCAGGGCGTGGTGTGGTGCGGAGCCGGGGCGGTCAGCGCCGCCGCCACCGCGCGCCGTACCGCCCCGGGGTCCACCGGGGCGTCCATGAAGGCGCGCACCGTGCGCCGCTGGGTCACCGCCTCCCGGACCGCCTCGGAGGTGCCGAGCCGGAACATGTCGTTGGCCGCGGTACGCACCAGGGCCCGCGCCCCCCGACGGGGCTCGCCGTCCTCGCCGTACCCCTCGTCGGCCGCCTCGCCGACGATGTGCGCCAGTCCGCGCACCACCGCCACCGGCCGCCCGGCCGCCTTGCCCTTGACCAGATCACCGGCGGCGGCCAGTTCGTCGGCCGTGGCCACGACGGTCGCGCTGAGCGGATTGCCGTACGCGTCCGTGCCCCCGCGCAGATCGTCCAGCACGCGCACGCCGGCGGCGCCGATCGCCACGTCCGTGAGCCCCGAGCGCCAGGGCCGCCCGAACGTGTCGGTGACGATGACACCGACGTCGACGCCGAGCAGCTCGCGCAGGCCGGCGCGGATCGAGCGCGCGGACGCGTCCGGGTCCGTCGGCAGCAACAGCACCGTGCCCGCGGGGGTGTTGGAGGCGTCGACCCCGGCGGCGGCCATGACCAGGCCCTGCCGGTTCTCCACGATGCGCAGCGTGCCGCGCCGGGCCACCACCCGCACGGTCTCCGCGTCGATCGCCGCCTCCCGGTCGGCCGCCTCCATGATCCGGCCCTCGGCCTTCGAGACGATCTTGGAGGTGACGATCACCACGTCCCCGTCGGCGAGGGCCGGCTCGGCGACGGCGATCAGCTTGGCCAGGTCGTCGCCCCGCTGCACCTCGGGGATGCCGGACAGCGCCCAGACCCGGTACTCCGCGCGCTCCGCGCTCACGCTTCCCGCACCTCCTCGGCCAGCGCCAGCGCCTCCCGCGCCATCTGCGCGGTCGCCTCCACGTCCGTCATCATCAGCGGTACGGCCCGGCAGCGGATGCCGTCCGCCTCGACCCGCGCCACTGCGGCCGCGTCGACGGTGTCGACCAGCCAGCCGTCCAGCAGCCCGGAGCCGTAGTGCTCGGCGACCGCGGCGGCCGTGGACTCCACGCCGACCGCGGCGAGCACCTTGTCGGCCATCCCGCGCACGGGCGCGTCCCCGACGATGGGGGACAGGCCGACCACCGGCACGCCCGCCTCCGCGATGGCCTCACGGATGCCCGGCACGCCGAGGATGGTGCCGATGGACACGATCGGGTTGGACGGCGGAAAGAGGATGACGTCCGCCGCGGCGATCGCCTCCAGGACGCCCGGCGCCGGCTTGGCCTGCTCGGCGCCGACCGGCACGATGGCCTGGGCCGGGACCGAGGCGCGCAGCCGCACCCAGTACTCCTGGAAATGGATGGCCCGGCGCTCGCCGTCGATCTCCACGGCGACATGCGTCTCCACGCGGTCGTCGGTCATCGGGATCAGCGTCACGCCCGGCTGCCAGCGGTCGCACAGCGCCGCGGTGACCGCGCTGAGCGGGTAGCCGGCCTCCAGCATCTGCGTCCGCACGATGTGCGTGGCGAAGTCCCGGTCGCCGAGCCCGAACCAGTCGGGTCCGACGCCGTAGGCCGCCAGTTCCTCCTTGACGTGGAAGGATTCGTCGGTCCGCCCCCAGCCCTGCTCCTCGTTGATGCCGCCGCCGAGCGTGTACATCACCGTGTCGAGGTCCGGGCAGACCTTCAGCCCGAAGAGGTGGATGTCGTCGCCGGTGTTGCCGATCACCGTGACGTCCGCGTCCGGCGCGGCCTGCTTCAGGCCGCGCAGGAACCGGGCACCACCGATGCCGCCTGCCAGAACCACAATGCGCATGCGTCAAGTCTTGCAGGCGGGTACGACAACGCGTCAGGCAGTCACCGCACGAGATCCCTCGCGTGCCACGCAGTTGGCGGAGATGGGGGTCCCCCCGGTCGAACGAAGTTGAGACTGGGGGAGCATCGGCATCTCGGTCAGGCCCGGGTAGTACAGGTGCAGGCTGACCGCGGGCTCCAGCGTGTCGTTCACCACCTCGTGCGCGTACCCCGGCGCGAACACACGCTGCGCGCCCGGCGTCAGGGCGCGCGTGCCGCGCCCGGCGTGCTCGGTGAGCGTGCCCTCCAGCACGGTCAGCACCCCGGAGGAGCGGCCGTGGTCGTGCAGCCCGCTGCCCTGCCCGGGCACCCAGGACAGCAGCCAGACCTCGTACCCGGGACCCGTGCGCAGCCGGTGGTACCAGCGGGTGGTGGCGTCGTAGCGCACCAGGTGGGCCCACTGGGCGCGGTCGGCGGCGATCGCGCGGGCCAGGCCCGCGAACTCGGCCACGGTGACGGGGTGCTCGCGCGGCGGCTGGAGCAGGTGCGGGACTTCGAGGATGTCGCCGGCGATCTGGAGGTCGTTGTCGCTGTTCATGGTGCGGTGGTTCCTCGGCGTGAGCGGGGGAGGAGGGAGGGGGGGGGAGGAGGGAGCGGCCGAGCCGTCGACAGGGACTCGGCACAGCTGGAGCAAGGAGGGAACGGCTCAACAGCTGGGACAGCAACAACAGCTACAGCGCGCCCGGGCAGCACCGTGGGACCCGGCGGTGCGGGTCGAGGTGAGGGCCGAGTACGCGAGCATGCCCCCTAGGACAGCGGTTCACACCCGCAGTGTCAACTCGATGCCCGGAATGTGGGACATGGTTCACCTCATCCGGTTCATCTCCGGGGGTGAAAGGTTTGCGCACCGGGGTGTCGGGACACATGGGGCACATCCGGGCGCGCAGGCCGCGCGGAACGCGATCGAACGCCGGGGCGTCCTTCTTCGTACAGAGCCCTGTACGGGTCCGGCAGCCCTCTCCCGGGCTCGGCTGCGTGTCTGGGTTTATGGTGATTTGAACACTTTCCGCAGGGCCTTGGTTCCGCAGAGTGAATAACGGGCCCAATAGCAGATCTCGGCTTGACTCGCCCGGAGCAGCACACTTGTAATTTCACTCGTGTCGTTCAGCCGAAATCGGTAACGACGGCTACGCACGGGGACGCGAAAGACAGACGAGGGGCGCACATGACCGAGCTGGTGCAGCAACTGCTGGTCGACGACGCGGACGAGGAACTCGGCTGGCAGGAGCGCGCGCTGTGCGCCCAGACCGACCCCGAGTCCTTCTTCCCCGAGAAGGGCGGCTCCACCAGAGAGGCGAAGAAGGTCTGCCTCGCCTGCGAGGTCCGCTCCGAGTGCCTTGAGTACGCCCTCGCCAACGACGAACGCTTCGGCATCTGGGGCGGCCTGTCCGAGCGTGAACGCCGCAGGCTGAAGAAGGCCGCCGTCTGACCGGACAACCAGTCGAAAACGTCACGAACGGCCCGTCGCGGGTGGGTTATCCACAGGCGGCGGGCCGTCGTCATGCCCAGCCGATAGTGTGGTCGCTCGTCCGAGACGCCTCGCAGTCCCCTCGGCCCCCGAGAGGGCGCGGGCGTCCACCGCAGTCCATCGAACCGGGGCCCGTACCTCGATGTCCGTGCACAGCCATACGGCAGCCCAAGGCGGCGCCGCCCCAGCGGCGTTCGACCCGTCCCGCCCACCCGAGTTCCCGCGCCATGTGGTGACCGCGGTCCTCGTCTCCCACGACGGCGCCCGCTGGCTCCCCGACGCGCTCGCCGGGCTGCTCGGCCAGGAGCGCCCCGTCCAGCACGCGGTGGCCGCCGACACCGGCAGCGCGGACGACTCCGCGCAGCTCCTCACCGACGCCCTCGGCGACGCGAACGTGCTGCACCTCGCCCGCCGCACCGGCTTCGGCCAGGCCGTCGAGGAGGCCGGCCGCATCGCGCCCGTCCTCACCCCGGACGACCTGCCGTACCTCAAGCGCCCCAGCGGCTGGGACCCGGTCACCCGCAGCTGGCGCGACGACGCCTACGACCTGCCCGAACTGCCGCACGGCGAACCCGTCCAGTGGTTCTGGCTGCTGCACGACGACTGCGCCCCCGAACCCGACGCCCTCGCCCAGCTGCTCCGCGTCGTCGACAACGAACTCGAACTCGGCCGCGACGACGTCGCCATCGTCGGCCCCAAACTCCGCGGCTGGTACGACCGCCGGCAACTGCTCGAGGTCGGCGTCTCCATCGCCAACTCCGGCCGCCGCTGGACCGGTCTGGACCGCCGCGAGCAGGACCAGGGCCAGCACGACCACGTCCGTACCGTGCTGTCCGTCTCCAGCGCCGGCATGCTCGTCCGCCGCGACGTCTTCGAACAGCTCGGCGGCTTCGACCGCCGGCTGCCCCTGATGCGCGACGACGTCGACCTGTGCTGGCGCGCCCACGCCGCCGGCCACCGCGTCCTGATCGCCCCCGAGGCCGTCGTACGGCACGCCGAGGCCGCCTCCCGCGAGCGCCGCACCGTCGACTGCGCGGGCCGCACCGCCGCCTCCCCGCACAAGGTCGACAAGGCCGGCGCCGTCTACACCCTGCTCGCCAACACCCGCGGCGCCGCCCTGCCCTGGGTGCTGCTGCGGCTCGTCCTCGGCACCCTCCTGCGGACCGTCGCCTACCTCGTCGGCAAGGTCCCCGGACAGGCCGTCGACGAGATCCGCGGTCTGCTGGGCACCCTGCTGCGGCCCGAACGGATCATCGCCGCCCGGCGCCGCCGCGGCCCCTCCCGGATCGACAAGGGCGAACTCCGCCAGCTCTTCCCGCCGCCCGGCGCCACCATCCGCGCCACCGTGGAGCAGGTCGCGGCCAACTTCACCAGCGGCTCCGACACCGACACCGCCTCGGCCGGCCGGCACGGCGGCGCCGTGGAGTCCGGCCCCGGCGGCGACGACGCGGAATTCCTGGAGATCGAGCAGTTCGCCCGGCTCAAGCGCATCGCCCGCAAACCCGGCCCGGTGCTCTTCCTCGGACTGCTGCTCGTCTCCCTCGTCGCCTGCCGGGCCCTCCTCGGCGGCGGTGCGCTGGCCGGCGGCGCCCTGCTGCCCGCCCCGGCCGGCGCCGGCGACCTGTGGTCCCGCTACCTGGACGCCTGGCACCCGGTCGGCACCGGCGGCACCCCCGCCGCCCCGCCCTACCTCGCCCTGGTCGCGACCCTCGCCTCCCTGCTGTTCGGCTCCACCGGACTCGCCGTCACCGTGCTGCTGGTCTGCTCGGTGCCGCTCGCCGGATGCACCGTCTACTTCGCCTCCCGGCCCCTGGTCACCTCGCGGCTGCTGCGCGCGTGGGCGGCCATCGGCTACGCCTTCCTGCCCGCCACCGCAGGCGCCCTGGCCGGCGGCCGCATCGGCACCGCCGTCCTCGCCGTGACTCTGCCGCTCATCGCGCGCGCGGGCATCGCCGCGAGCGGCCTCGCCCACCGCTCCGGCACGCGCGGCAGCTGGCGCGCCACCTGGGCGTACGCGCTGCTGCTGACCATCACCACCGCCTTCACCCCGGTCGTCTGGCCCCTCGCGCTGATCCTCGGCCTCGGCGTGCTGGTGCTGCGCCGCTCCGAGCTCGTCGCCTACGGCCTGCGCTTCCTCGCCCAGCTCGGCACCCCGCTGCTGCTCCTCGCCCCCTGGTCGCTGACCCTCCTGCCGACCGGCTTCTTCCACGAGGCCGGTCTGGAGTACGGCGCCTCCACCGCCTCCGCGACGGACCTGCTCGGCGCCAGCCCCGGCGGCGCCGGCACCATGCACGGCCTGATGCTCATCGGCATCGTGCTCGCCGCCCTCGCCGCCCTGCTGCGCTCCGACCGGCAGCGGGCCGTCCGCACCGCCTGGGCCGTCGCCCTGCTCGGCCTCCTCTTCGCGGTCCTGTCCAACAAGTCCGCCTGGGCCGGCCCGGCCACCCTCGTCTACGGCATCGCCCTGCTGGCCGCCGCCGTCCTCGGCGCCGACGGCGCACGCTCCCGCGTGGCCGAGCAGAGCTTCGGCTGGCGCCAGCCCGTCGCCGCCCTGATCGCCTTCGCCGCGGCCGCGGGCCCGCTGCTCGTCGCCGCCGGCTGGATGATCCGCGGCGCCGACGGCCCCCTGGAGCGGCGCGACCCGACCCAGGTGCCCGCGTTCGTCGCCGAGGACTCCATCACCGGCGACCGGGCCCGCACCCTCGTCCTCGACAGCGACTCCGCCACGCGCGTGCGCTACACCCTCGTCCGCGGCTCCGGCGCCCGCATGGGAGACGCCGAACTCGCCGCCGCCGACGGCGCCAACGCCCGCCTGGACAAGGTCGTCGCCAACCTGGTCGCCGGCTCCGGCGCCGACCAGTCCGACGAACTCGGCGGCTTCGCCGTCCGCTACGTCCTCGTGCACAAGGGCGCACCCCGCGAGATCACCCGCGTCCTCGACGCCACCCCGGGCCTGACCCGGCTCAGCCAGCAGAGCGGCAACTCCCTGTGGCGGGTCGACCAGGAGGTGTCCCGCGCCGCCATCGTGCCCGCGGGCGGCACCGGCACCCCCCAGCCGGTCTCCGCCGGCCCGGTCGAGATCCACACCACCGTCCCCGCCGGCCCGGCGGGCCGCGTGCTGCGCCTGGCCGACACCGCCTCCGACGGCTGGACGGCCACCCTCGGCGGCAAGCCGCTCACCCGCACCACCGTCGACGGCTGGGCCCAGGGCTTCCAGCTCCCCGCCACCGGCGGCACCCTCGACGTCACCTACGACGCCCCGCTCACCCACACCGCCTGGCTGTGGGCCCAGGGCGCGCTCGGCGTCGTCCTGGTCGTCCTCGCACTGCCCGGCCGCCGCCGCGACGTCGACGACGACCTGCCCGAGGAACAGCCCCTCCCGGCCCAGGCCGCCGCGGGCGAGGGCCGCCGCGCCCGCCGGCTGCGCGCCCAGGCCGAGGAAGCGGCCACATCCGAGGAACCGGCCACGCCCGAGCAGCCGGCCGGCCCGCCGCTGCCGGAACAGCCCCCGGCCGCCGCCGTACCGCACCAGCATTCGTACGACGGCTGGGACCAGAGCGGCTACGCGAACGCCGGATACCCCGGCTACCCGGCCGACCCGTACCAGGCCGGCCCCGGATACGACCAGCAGACGTACCAGCCCGACCCCTACCAGCCGGCCCAGTACGACCCCTACGCCTACCCGGGCACCGGCGACCAGCAGCCCTACGACCCGACGGCCTACCAGCAGCAGATGCCACAGGGCTACGACCCGGCGTACGACCCCGCCCAGCACCCCCACGGCACCGGCAGTGAGCGCCCCGACGGGAGCCAGCAGTGAACCGCACCACCCTGTCCCTGTTCGCCGGCACCGCCGCGCTGGCCGCCGTCACCGCGTTCGCCGCGCTCGACACCCCGGACGCGTCCGGCGCGCCCGCCCCCACGGCGGCCGCCCATCTGCCCGTGCAGCGCACCAGCCTGCTGTGCCCGGCGCCGAGCGTCTCGGACATCGCCGACACCTCGTACACGTCGTACACACCCGTCACCCAGGGCGCGGCGAGCAGCGGCAAGGCTCGCTTCCAGGCGGCCGCACAGCAGTCCGTGGACGGCACGAACCCGAAGGACTCCAAGGGCTCGAAGGGTTCGAAGAAGACGCCGTCGGACCAGCCGGCGCTCACCCCGAAGGCAGCCGGCACGCCCGTCACCGGCGACACCTCCGGGGCCGACACCCCCGCGCTCATCGGCACCGCCGACGGCGGCCTCGCGCCCGGCTGGACCGTCCAGGAGACCACCGAGGTCGCCGCCGGCACCGGCCGCGGCCTCCAGGGCGTCAACTGCACCGCCCCGGACACCGACTTCTGGTTCCCCGGCGCCAGTACGGCAGCCGGCCGCACCGACTACGTCCACCTCACCAACCCCGACGACTCCGCCGCCGTCGTCGACATCGAGCTGTACGGCAAGGACGGCCAGATCAAGTCCTCCCTCGGGGAGGACCTCACGCTCCCGCCGCACGCCGGCAAGCAGATCCTGCTCTCCACGCTCACCGACCAGCGGCAGCCCGACCTGACCGTGCACGTCAGCGTGCGCAGCGGGCGGGTCGGCGCGGCCGTGCAGGCCCTGGACGACAAGGCCGGCGGCGACTGGCTGACCGCCTCCGCCGA
Source organism: Streptomyces sp. NPDC127190 (assembly GCF_042672505.1). Taxonomy (NCBI): domain Bacteria; kingdom Bacillati; phylum Actinomycetota; class Actinomycetes; order Kitasatosporales; family Streptomycetaceae; genus Streptomyces; species Streptomyces sp. NPDC127190. Next base: position 12,302 of record NZ_JBHXVE010000016.1, on the reverse strand, counting down.
CCCGGCCGCCGGCCTGGTCCTGCCGGGCATCCCCAAGGACGCCACCGACGTCAGCCTGATCGCCTTCACCCCCGGCGGCGACGACGCCGACCTGAAGATCCGGCTGGCCTCGCCCGACGGCCTGATCACCCCGGCCGGGAACGAGACGCTGCATGTGAAGGCCGGCATGACCAGCACGACCGACCTCGGCCCGGTGACCCGCGGCGAGGCGGGCTCCCTGATCCTGACCCCCGTCGACCAGCAGGTCCCGGTCGTCGCGGCCCTGCGCGTGGTCCGCGGCAAGGGCGCCGCCCAGGAGACGGCCTTCATCCCGGCCACGGCCCCCGTCGGCACCCGCGCGACGTCGGCCGACAACAGCGCCAAGGGCTCCACGCTGGCCCTGACCGCGCCCACCGCCACCGCCACCGTCAAGGTCACCGCCTCGGCCGGCAGCGAGGGCGGCACGGCGGTCTCCAAGACCTACACGATCAAGTCCGGCACCACCCAGAACATCCAGCCCCCGGCGCCGTCCGGCCTGAAGGGCACGTACGCCCTGACCGTGGAGCCCCTCTCCGGCGGCCCGGTCTACGCCTCCCGCACCCTGGCGGCCACCGAGGCAGGCGTCCCCGGCTTCACCATCCAGCCCCTCCCCGACGACCACGGAAAGGTGGCAGTCCCCCAGACGGACGAGGACCTGTCGGTCTTGCAGGACTGACCCGCGCGGCGCCGAAGAGGGGTGCGGGGCAGGGCTGTTGCCCGCCCCCAGCCCCTCAGTCCTCCCCGTACCGCGGATCCACCGTCTCCGGCGTCAGCCCGAGCAACTCGGCGACCTGCTCCACGACCACCTCGTGCACCAGCGCCGCCCGCTCGTCCCGCCCCTTGGTCCGGATCTCCACCGGCCGCCGATAGACGACCACCCGCGCCCGCCGCCCCTCCCGAGCCGGCACGACCCCGCCCAGGGGCACGGCCTCGTCCCCCCACGCCTGCTCGCCCCGCGCATCCAGCCGAGGCACCTCCAGCACCAGGAAATCGATGTCGGCCAGCTGCGGCCACCGCCGCTCGAGACGGTCCACGGAGTCCTGCACCAGGTCCGCGAACACCTCGCCCCGACTCGCCGCCAACGGCACCTGCGGGGGCGCGATCGGCCCGCGCATGCCCCGCCCATGGCGATCACGACGACGGGGCCCAGGGCCGGCGGCACGGGGCGGTACACGGTTGTCCATCACTGGGGAAGCGTAGTCCTCGCACACCCCGCCCGCCCTGCTCCACGCGCGTCCCCCACGGGCGACCCGCACCAACCAGCCACCCGGCCCCCACCGGGCCGCCCCGCTTCTGCGCTCGTCCGGCACGCGTTCCCCTCCCTGTCACAGGACGACCATTCCGGCCAAGGTCTGGCTCGTTTCCGTAACCCTCCAAGACCACCGAACTCAAGCCAATTGACCTTGTTTGTACCGAAACATGACCAGGTGCAACCCTGTCCGTACCCCGTCGTGAACCCGTCCACGCAGGTCAACAGGGCATGTTCCAGGGGGTATGTGGGGTGTTTCACACCACGACACGGTGGAGTGACCTGGTCCAGAGTCGTCGCGGCCCGCTCAAGAGTGCGGTACCGTCCAACGTCGTGAGCCCTGTACGTCGCTGTTCGCGCACCGCCTGCGGCCGACCCGCCGTCGCGACGCTGACGTACGTCTACGCCGACTCGACCGCGGTCCTCGGCCCGCTCGCCACCTACGCCGAACCCCACTGCTACGACCTGTGCGCCGAGCACTCCGAGCGCCTGACCGCCCCGCGCGGCTGGGAGGTCGTCCGGCTCCTCGACGGCTCCGCTCCCGCCCGGCCCAGCGGAGACGACCTGGAAGCGCTCGCCAACGCGGTACGCGAGGCGGCCCGCCCCCAGGAGCGCGCGGCGGAGGCGGCCGGCGGCGGCCCGCGCACGGCCGACCCCATGGAGGTCGCCCGCCGCGGTCATCTCCGGGTCCTGCGCTCCCCGGACAACTGAGCACACTCCCGGCGCCCCCAGTCCTGGTGTCCGCACACCGCCCACTTACCCCGGACGGGTAGTTTGTGGGCACCCATAGGACTTTCAGGAGGGTTGGCCGTGGCTGCTGATCTGTCGCAGATCGTGAAGGCGTACGACGTACGCGGAGTGGTCCCGGACCAGTGGGACGAGTCACTGGCCGGACTCTTCGGAGCCGCCTTCGCGGAGGTGACCGGAGCCGCGGCGATCGTCGTCGGCCACGACATGCGACCCTCGTCCCCCGGCCTCACCCGCGCCTTCGCACGCGGCGCGGCCGACCAGGGCGTGGACGTCACCGAGATCGGCCTGTGCTCCACCGACCAGCTGTACTACGCCTCCGGCGCCCTGAACCTGCCCGGCGCGATGTTCACCGCCTCGCACAACCCGGCCCAGTACAACGGCATCAAGCTGTGCCGCGCGGGCGCCGCCCCGGTCGGCCAGGACACCGGTCTCGCGCAGATCCGCGAACTGGTCGAGGGCTGGCTGGAGTCGGGCGCCCCCGAGCCGGCCGCCCGGCCGGGAACCCTGAGCACCCGCGAGACGTTGGACGACTACGCGGCGCACCTGCGCTCCCTGGTCGACCTCACCTCCATCCGCCCGCTGAAGGTCGTGGTCGACGCCGGCAACGGCATGGGCGGCCACACGGTCCCCACGGTCTTCGCCGGCCTGCCCCTGACCCTCGTCCCGATGTACTTCGAACTGGACGGCACCTTCCCGAACCACGAGGCCAACCCGCTCGACCCGGCCAACCTCGTGGACCTGCAAAAGCGGGTACCGGCGGAGGGCGCCGACCTCGGCATCGCCTTCGACGGCGACGCCGACCGCTGCTTCGTCGTGGACGAGCACGGCGACCCGGTCTCCCCGTCCGCGATCACCGCCCTGGTCGCCGCCCGCGAACTCGCCCGCAACGGCGGCAAGGGCACGGTCATCCACAACCTGATCACCTCCCGCACCGTCCCGGAGGTCGTCAAGGAGAACGGCGGCACCCCGGTCCGCACCCGCGTCGGCCACTCCTTCATCAAGGCCGAGATGGCCCGCACCGGCGCGATCTTCGGCGGCGAGCACTCCGCGCACTACTACTTCAAGGACTTCTGGAACGCCGACACGGGCATGCTGGCCGCCCTGCACGTCCTGGCCGCCCTCGGCACCCAGGACGGCCCCCTCTCCGCCCTGGTGGCCCAGTACGACCGCTACAGCGGCTCCGGCGAGATCAACTCCACCGTCGCCGACCAGTCCGCCCGCCTCGCCGCGATCCGCTCCGCGTACGAGAACCGCGCCGACGTCACCCTGGACGACCTCGACGGCCTCACGGTCTCCGCCGCCGACTGGTGGTTCAACGTCCGCCCCTCCAACACGGAACCCCTCCTCCGGCTGAACGCGGAGGCCAAGGACGAACCCACCATGACCAAGATCCGGGACGAGGCCCTGGCGATCATCCGGGGCTGACATCCGGAGCCGACCTGCCGGGCAACGCCGTCCTGGGGGCCGAAAGCCCCCTGGACGGCACCGGAAGCCCGGCTCGGGGCGTGCTCCAGCGGTACGCTGACCAGGCACATCCACAGACAGACATCCGCCCTCGAAGGGACACCCCATGCCGCTCGAAGCCGGCCTCCTGGAGATCCTCGCCTGCCCGGCCTGCCACGCCCCCCTCAAGGAGCAGGACACCGAGCTGGTCTGCACGGGCCAGGACTGCGGCCTCGCCTACCCGGTCCGCGACGGCATCCCGGTCCTGCTCGTGGACGAGGCCCGCCGCCCCGCGTGACGGCGCCCGTCAGGCCGTAGACACCCCGCACAGGACCCCGGCGATCGGAGGCAACCCGCCCATGCTGGACGAATCGCTGCTCGACACCCCGGAGGGCCTCGCCGAGGCCGACCGCCGGGGCCTGCTGCGCGGCGCGGCGGAGGCCGGCGCCCGCGTCCGTACGGCGGCCCGGCACGCCGCCGAGGCCGGCATCGGCGGCCTCAAGCCCGACGGCCGCCCCCGCTCGGTGCTGATCGCGGGCCCCGGCGCCGCCGCCACCCACACCGCCGACCTCCTCGGCACCCTGGCCGGCGCCGGCAGCCCCATCGTCCGCCTGGCCCCCACCGGAGTGGCCCCGGCCGCAGGCGCCCTGCGCTGGGAACTCCCCGGCTGGGCCGGCTCCGTGGACCTGCTGCTGATCGCCACCCCGGACGGCACCGAGCCGAGCCTGGCCCTCCTCACCGACCAGGCCTACCGCCACGGCTGCTCGGTCGCGGCCGTGGCCCCCGCCGGCACCCCGCTCGCCGAGGCGGTCGCCGGCGCGCACGGCCTGTTCGTACCGATGGCGACGGCCCCGTACGACCACGACGAACCCCTCGCCGCCTCCTCCCCGGGCGTCTTCTGGGCGCTGCTGACCCCCCTGCTGGCCCTCCTGGACCGCATCGGCCTGCTCACCGCCCCGCAGGACGCCCTGGAGAAGGTCGCCGACCGCCTGGACCACATCGCGGAGCGCTGCGGCCCGGCCATCGCGACGTACAGCAATCCGGCCAAGACCCTCGCCGCCGAGCTCGCCGACGCGCTGCCCGTGGTGTGGACGGAAGGCACCTCGGCGGGCCCGGCGGGCCGCCGGTTCGCCGCCGCCCTCGCCGAACTCTCCGGCCGCCCCGCCCTCGTCGCCGAACTGCCCGAGGCACTCGCCGCCCACAGCGCCCTGCTGGCCGGCCCGCTGGCCGCCAGCGCCGACCCGGACGACTTCTTCCGCGACCGCGTGGAGGAGCCGCCCGCCCTGCACGCGCGCGTCGTCCTGCTCCGCGACCGCCCGGGCGGCGGACTCACCGCCGCGCCCGCCGCCCGTGACGTGGCACTCAGCCACGACACCCCGATCAGCGAACTCGAACCGGAGGAGGGCGGCGAACTGGAGACGCTCGCGGAACTGATCGCCGTCACGGATTTCGCCGCCGTTTACCTGGCGCTCGCTTCCAGGGCCTGATCTGGCTCCAGGCCGGACGCACCCCCGCGCCCACCACCGGCACGGCGGCCGGCACAGCCCTCGCCTCCGCCCCCGCCGTGCCGCGACGTACGTACGGAGACAGAGAAGACACATGGACCGCCTCGACAACACCGTCCGCCCCTACGCCTGGGGCTCCCGCACCGCCATCCCGCACCTGCTCGGCGTCGAACCGACCGGTGAACCGCAGGCGGAGATGTGGATGGGAGCGCACCCGGGCGCCCCGTCACGCACCGCGCGCGGGACACTCGTCGAGGTCATCGATGCCGCCCCCGAACACGAACTCGGCGCCCGCGCGGTCGCCAGGTTCGGCCCCCGCCTGCCGTTCCTCCTGAAGATCCTCGCCGCCGGCGCCCCCCTCTCCCTCCAGGTGCACCCCGACCTGGAGCAGGCCAGGGCGGGATACGCCGACGAGGAGCGCCGGGGCGTCCCGGTCGACGCCCCGCACCGCAACTACAAGGACGCCAACCACAAGCCCGAACTCATCTGCGCGCTCACCGAGTTCGACGGGCTCTGCGGCTTCCGGCCCCCGGTCGAGGCCGCCGACCTGCTGGACGGGCTCGGCGTCGCCTCCCTCAAGCCGTACGTCGATCTGCTGCACGCCCACCCCGAGGACGCGGCGCTGCGCGAAATGCTCACCGCGGTCCTCACCGCCGACCGCGAGGAGATGGCCCACACGGTCGCCGAGGCCACCGCCGCCTGCGCCCGCCTCGGCGGCGCCTACGCCCCCTACGCCGACATCGCCCACCACTACCCGGGCGACCCCGGCGTCATCGCGGCCATGCTGCTGAACCACGTCCGGCTCCAGCCCGGCGAGGCGCTCTTCCTCGGCGCCGGCATCCCGCACGCCTACCTCGACGGCCTCGGCGTCGAGATCATGGCCAACTCCGACAACGTCCTGCGCTGCGGCCTGACCCCCAAGCACGTCGACGTCCCCGAACTGCTGCGCGTCGTCCGCTTCGAGGCGGGCGACCCCGGCGTACTGCGCCCGGAGGCCTCCCCGGACGGCGAGGAGGTCTACGAGACCCCGATCGACGAGTTCCGCCTCTCCCGCTACGTCCTCCCCGAGGCCGGCGCCGCCCACGACGTCACCCGCGACGCCCCGCAGATCCTGCTCTGCACGGCCGGTTCCGTCCGGGCGGGTGAGGAGGAACTGAGCGCCGGCCAGTCGGTCTTCGTCCCGGCCGGCGAGCACACGCAGATCTCGGGCACGGGCACCGTCTTCCGCGCCACTGTGATCGTATGACCGGCCCTGTGGATACCTGACACGCCAAGGCCCGGCCGGACTGCAAGAATGGCCCACCGGCAAAGGCCGGGCAAAGCGCGAAGGCGACGACAAGGTCGAAGGGACAACGCGGACACATGAGCGCGTCAGGCGGTACGAAGGCGATCGTGGCGGCACTCGGCGCCAACCTCGCGATCGCGGCATCCAAGTTCGTGGCGTTCGCGTTCAGCGGCTCCTCCTCGATGCTCGCCGAGGGCGTTCACTCGCTGGCCGACTCCGGCAACCAGTTCCTGCTGCTGATCGGCGGCAAGCGGGCCGAGCGCGAGGCCACCCCGCAGCACCCGTTCGGCTACGGCCGCGAGCGCTTCATCTACGCCTTCCTCGTCTCGATCGTGCTCTTCTCCATCGGCGGCATGTTCGCCATCTACGAGGGCTACGAGAAGATCCTCCACCCGCACGCCCTGAAGAGCTGGTACTGGCCGGTGGGCGTCCTGGTCTTCGCGGTGATCGCCGAAGGCTTCTCCTTCCGCACCGCCATCAAGGAGTCCAACGAACTGCGCGGCACGCTCTCCTGGGCGCAGTTCATCCGCCGCGCCAAGGCACCCGAGCTGCCCGTCGTCCTGCTGGAGGACTTCGGCGCCCTGATCGGTCTGGTTCTCGCCCTCCTCGGCGTCGGCCTCGCCGTGCTCACCGGCGACGGCGTCTGGGACGGCATCGGCACCGTCTGCATCGGCGTTCTCCTCGTCTGCATCGCCCTCGTCCTGGCCGCCGAGACCAAGTCCCTGCTGCTCGGTGAGGCCGCGGGCCTGGACGTGGTCAAGAAGATCGAGGAGGCGACCGTCGACGGGAAGACCGTCACCGGCATCATCCACATGCGCACGCTGCACCTCGGCCCCGAGGAACTGCTGATCGCGGCCAAGATCGCCGTCCGGCACGACGACACGGCCGCCGAGGTGGCAGCCGCCATCAACGCGGCCGAGACCCGCATCCGCACCGCCGTCCCCATCGCCCGCGTCATCTACCTGGAACCGGACATCTACAGCGAGGCCGAGGCCGCCAAGGGCCCCGACCCGCAGGCCACCCCCGGCGGCCCGAACCCGCACGCGCTCGGCCACTGAGCCCCCGGTCGGCCGGAACCATACGCAACGGACTGGGGACGACCGGGTCGCGCGGTGTAGCTTGGGACGGAGCCAGACGTCGCTGCTGATGGCGGTCGGGCGGTCCCGGACGGACCGACCGAGGGAGAGAGGGCCTCCGACGGACTGCGCTGCGCGTACGTGGGCATGCCTGTGTCCTCTTCTCGGGCACCCCTGTGTCCGCCGCCGCGCAGACCAGCCGTACCCACCTCGACCCGACACCGAGGAGCAGCTCGCAATGACGACTGTCGACAACCGACAGGACTTCAAGGTCGCCGACCTCTCCCTGGCCGAGTTCGGCCGCAAGGAGATCACCCTCGCCGAGCACGAGATGCCCGGCCTGATGGCGATCCGCAAGGAATACGCCGAGGCGCAGCCCCTGGCCGGTGCCCGCGTCACCGGTTCGCTGCACATGACCGTGCAGACCGCCGTGCTGATCGAGACCCTGGTCGCGCTGGGCGCCGAGGTCCGCTGGGCGTCCTGCAACATCTTCTCCACCCAGGACCACGCGGCCGCGGCCATCGCGGTCGGCCCGAACGGCACGCCGGACAACCCGCAGGGCGTGCCGGTCTTCGCCTGGAAGGGCGAGACGCTGGAGGAGTACTGGTGGTGCACCGAGCAGGCGCTGACCTGGCCGGACAGCCCCACCGGCGGCCCGAACATGATCCTGGACGACGGCGGCGACGCCACCCTCCTCGTCCACAAGGGCGTCGAGTACGAGAAGGCCGGTGAGGTCCCCGCCCTGGAGACCGCCGAGTCCGACGAGCACCGCGTCATCCTCCAGCTGCTGCACCGCACCCTGGCCGAGAACCCCCAGAAGTGGACCCAGCTGGCCTCCGAGATCCGTGGTGTCACGGAGGAGACCACCACGGGTGTGCACCGGCTGTACGAGATGCAGCGTGACGGTGTGCTGCTGTTCCCGGCGATCAACGTCAACGATGCCGTGACGAAGTCGAAGTTCGACAACAAGTACGGCTGCCGGCACTCCCTGGTGGACGGGATCAACCGTGCCACCGATGTGCTGATCGGCGGCAAGACGGCTGTCGTGTGCGGTTACGGCGATGTCGGCAAGGGGTGTGCGGAGTCGCTGCGGGGTCAGGGTGCCCGGGTGATCATCACGGAGATCGACCCGATCTGCGCGCTTCAGGCGGCGATGGACGGCTACCAGGTGACCACGCTGGACGAGGTCGTGGAGACCGCGGACATCTTCATCACCACGACCGGCAACAAGGACATCATCCTGGCCTCGGACATGGCGAGGATGAAGCACCAGGCGATCGTGGGCAACATCGGTCACTTCGACAACGAGATCGACATGGCCGGTCTGGCGAAGATCGAGGGGATCGTCAAGGACGAGGTGAAGCCGCAGGTCCACACCTGGACGTTCCCCGACGGCAAGGTGATCATCGTGCTGTCCGAGGGCCGCCTGCTGAACCTGGGCAACGCCACCGGCCACCCGTCCTTCGTGATGTCGAACTCGTTCGCGGACCAGACGCTGGCCCAGATCGAGCTGTTCACCAAGCCCGACGCGTACCCGACCGGCGTGTACGTGCTGCCCAAGCACCTGGACGAGAAGGTCGCCCGCCTCCACCTCGACGCCCTCGGCGTGAAGCTGACCAAGCTGCGCCCGGAGCAGGCCGCCTACATCGGCGTCGACGTCGACGGCCCCTTCAAGCCGGACCACTACCGCTACTGAGCCGCATTCCGCGTCTCACGCAGGTCCTCCGAGGCAGGCCCCCGCACCCCCGTGCCGGGGGCCTGCCCCTTCGGCCTCCGGCCGGATCAGCCCGTCACCACCCAGGACCCCCATGCCCCGCGGCCGCTATTCGCTCCACGATCCGCACGATCACACCCCCCTCGGGGAAGAGCACTTCCAGTGCGCCCCCGGCCCGTCCGGCTGGCGCTACGTCTCCCGGCTGACGACCCCCGCCGGCGAACACCGCGGATCGGTCGACCTGGCGCTGGACGACCTCGGCCGCCCCCTCCGCCTCGAACTCCACGCAGCCGACTGGCAGGTCCGCGGCGCCGCGCTGGACGGCGTCACCTGGGTCCGCACCGACCCCACCGGCACCCATGCCACCGAAGGCAATGTGCCCGCCCACGCCTTCACCGGCGCATCCCCCGCCTTCCTCATCGCCACCGCCCGGTTGCTGCGCCTCACCCCCTCGTCCGCCGCGACCCGCGTACGCCTGGTGGCGTTCACCGAACCGGTCCTCGCCCCCCGCACCGTGGACCAGTCCTGGGCCCTGGTGAACAGCGAAGCACACGCCACTGACAACGGCCCCCTGACCGTGGACGAATACCAGGTCACAGCCCTGGACACCGGGGAACGGCACATCATCCACATCGCCGGCGACGTCGTCCTGTCCGCGCCCGGGATCGAGCTGGAGGACCTCCAGTCACCACCGTCGGCGTTCGCCTGAGCACCCCGGACAGGGCCGGAAACCGCCGACCTGGCCGCCGGCCCTACGCGGGCGGCGCGAATCCGGTGGCCGGACGGTCGGCCGGCCGCTCCTCCCGCGCCACCACGGGCGGCAGGGCAGCCGAACCCGGCGCCTCCGGCTCCGGGCGCTGACTCCCACCCTGCGACGGAGCGGACCACCCGCCCCCCTGCGACCCCCCAGGCGCCGGAGACAAGGACCCACCCGCCGCACCGGCCTGCGCCGCAGCCGCGGCCCCGGCCACCGGCGGAACGAAACGATCAGCAGCCGAGGTCTGCCGGGCGGCTTCCCGAGCCTGCCGCTCATGCACCACGGCCGCGAGAAAGGCCGCCGGCGGCAGACCCTGCGGCACCACCGCCCCCGTCCGCGCCACCAGATCCGCCGCGAGCCGCTCCGCCATGCCCTGCGAGACCCGCGGATCGAGCTGTTCCATCCGCGTCAGGTACTGCCGGACCGCAAGCCACAGACCGTCCGGAACAGCCGACAGATCCAGCTCGGCGAACCGCCCCGCAAGCCCCGGCGGAGGAGACGGCACAAAGCTGGTCCGCCCCACCGGTATCCGCTCCCGCACCACCAGCGTCCCGGCGAACACATCCCCGAGCCGCCGCCCCCGCGCCGACACCAGCGAGGCGATACAGGCCACCACGCCGAAGGTCATCAGAATCTCGACCACACCGATCGCGCCGCGCACCAGCGCGTGCCGGAACCGGATCGGACCGCCGTCGTCCCGCACCACCCGCAGCCCGAACGCCAGCTTTCCCAGCGAGCGCCCATGACTGAGCGTCTCCACCGCGATCGGCCCGCCGACCAGCACCAGCAGGAACGCCGCGATCGACAGCGCGGTCTGCGCGGCCTCGTCCAAGGAGGACGTCGTCGCCACCAGTACGACCGTGACGGCGATGTACACCGCCATGGCCACCAGCAGATCGAGCAGCACGGCCAGCGCCCTGCTCGGCAATTTCGCGGGCCGCAGTTCGAGGGCCACCGCCTCGCCCGTCACCAGCTCACTCACGCCCGCCGTCCTTCCCCTGGTCCGCCCCGTGAACAGCAAGTCTGCCAAGCTGTGGGCGCATCGCGCCCCAGTACGACAAGCTGACAACAACTTCGAGCATCTACGACGAGCAGTCGGCCACCAGCCCGAGGAGCAGGCAGACCCGATGGACCTGGACGTCTTCGTCTCCGCACACCAAGCCGAATGGGACCGCCTCGACGCCCTGCTCCGCCGCCAGCGCCGGCTCAACGGCACCGAGGCCGACGAACTCGTCACCCTCTACCAGCGCACCGCGACCCATCTGTCGCTCATCCAGTCCAGCGCACCGGACCCGCAGCTGACCGGACGGCTCAGCCGCCTCGTCGCACGCGCGCGCAGCGCCGTCACCGGCACCCGCCGCGCCTCATGGCGCGACGTCACACGCTTCCTCACCCAGGGATTCCCCGCGGCCGTCTACCGCGCCCGCCACTGGTGGGTCCCGACCGCGCTCGTCTCCACCACGGTGGCGATCCTGCTGGGCTGGTGGATCGGCACCCACCCCGCGGTGCAGTCGGCGATCGGCGCCCCGAGCCAGCTGCGCGACCTGACCCGCCCCGGCGGCGAGTACGAGACCTACTACTCCAGCCACCCCGCGGCCGCCTTCGCCGCCCAGGTGTGGACGAACAACGCGGAGGCGGCCGCGATGTGCCTGGTCCTGGGCATCTTCCTGGGCCTGCCCGTCCTGCTGATCCTCTTCGAGAACATGCTCAACCTGGGCGTCGGCTTCGGCCTGATGTCGTCGGCCGGCCGCCTCGACACCTTCCTGGGCCTGGTCCTCCCGCACGGCCTGCTCGAACTCACCGCGGTGTTCGTGGCGGCCGGCACCGGTCTGCGCCTCGGCTGGACGCTCATAGACCCGGGCCCCCGCACCCGCCGTGCGGCCCTCGCCGAGGAGGGGCGCGCCGCGGTGGGCATGGCGATCGGCCTCGCCCTGGTCCTGTTCGTCTCCGGCGCCATCGAAGGCTTCGTCACCCCCTCGGGCCTGCCCACCTGGGCCCGGATAGGCATCGGCGTCGTGGCTGAACTGGCCTTCCTTGCGTACGTCTATGTCCTGGGCGGCCGTGCTGCCCGCGCCGGCGAGACGGGTGACCTCGAAGCGGTGGACCGCAGCTCCGTCGTGCCCACGGCCGCCTGATGTGCATCCGGCCCCGGTGAGCTGCTAGTCTCCTCATCTCCCCGCGAGAGCCGTTGACACGGCGGGAGTGGGGAGGTAGATTCAAACAGTTGCCTAGAACTGGACAAGTTCGAGGGCCGCCGATAGAATCTACGAGCTTCCGGGACGTCGGTACGACATCCGAGAAGCATCCCCCGATTACTCAGAAATGAGCGGCCGGTCAGACCGGCCAAGAACTTCTGATAAAGTCGGAAACGCCGGAAAGGAAACCGCGAGAGCGGGGAACTGGAAAAGCGCCGAGGAAATCGGATCGAGAAAAGATCTGATAGAGTCGGAAACGCAAGACCGAAGGGAAGCGCCCGGAGGAAAGCCCGAGAGGGTGAGTACAAAG
>NZ_JBHXVE010000015.1:154277-218631 GCF_042672505.1 Streptomyces sp. NPDC127190 | reverse complement strand
CCCCGCCGTGGGGCGGGGCGCCACCATGTGGGGGGGGGGGGGGCTGGGCTGGCCCCGGGCCCCCCCCCCCCCCCCGGCGGGCGCGGGGGGGCCCCCCCCCGCCGCTCGCTGTTCGGGGGGGGGTCACACCACCTGGTGCAGCCAGCGCACCGGCGCGCCCTCTCCGGCGTACCGGAAGGGCTCCAGTTCGTCGTCCCAGGGCTTGCCGAGGAGCTTGGCGATCTCCGCCTCCAGGTCCGTCTCGCCCCGCTGGCTGCGCAGCAGGGCGGCGCGCAGCCGGTCCTCGGGGATGAGGATGTCTCCGTGGATGCCGGTGACGGCGTGGAAGATGCCGAGGTCGGGGGTGCAGCTGTAGCGCTCGCCCTCGGCGGTGGGGCAGGGCTCGGCGGTGACCTCGAAGCGGAGCAGGTGCCAGCCGCGCAGGGCCGACGCGAGCTTGGAGGCGGTACCGGCCTGGCCCTGCCAGGAGAACTCCGAGCGCCAGGTGCCGGGGGCCGCGGGCTGCCGGATCCAGTCGAGGTTGACGCGGGTGCCGAGCACCCCCGCGACCGCCCACTCGACGTGCGGGCACAGCGCGCGCGGCGCGGAGTGCACGTACAGAACTCCACGTGTCGTCACCGGAACCTCCGGGCAGAGCGGGACATCTTGCGGACTGGCTGGCGGCAGTGGCACGACGGCCGCGTTGATGGCGAGGCTACCCTGCGGCGGCGCAAGGAGTGTGACGTACCGTCGGTCCCGGTGCCAGGAAACCTCTGCCATTCACCCAGGGGGACGCTTGTACGGGTGCGGACCGTTCCAGGGGGCCCGGCCGGGAACCCGCACGCGTTGTTATGGGGGGAAGCACCGGGAATGCACCGGATCCGACGACGAGGGGATCACCAGGGATGCGGAAGGGAAGCAGCCGTGCGCGGGCCGCTCTCGCCGTCGTGGCGGCCGCCGTGCTGGGGGTCGCCGGGTGCGATGCCGGGGGCGGGAGCGCGCCGGGGCCGGAGGTGACCAAGGCGCGTGCCGAGCCTCCGCGGTGGGACCGCAGCCCCGCGTCGATCGCCGCGGTCGGTGACTCCATCACCCGCGGCTTCGACGCGTGCACGGTGCTGTCGGACTGCCCGGAGGTGTCCTGGGCGACGGGCAGTGACGCGAAGGTGGACAGCCTGGCGGTGCGGCTGCTCGGGGTGACCGGGGCGGCGGAGCGCAGCTGGAACTACGCGGTGACCGGTGCCCGGATGGCCGACCTGCCGGCGCAGATGGCCCAGGCGGCGGCCCGGGCCCCGGAGTTGGTGACGGTGATGGTGGGCGCGAACGACGCCTGCCGTGCGTCGGCGGCGGCGATGACCCCGGTGGCCGACTTCCGCGCGGACTTCGAGAAGGCGCTGCGCACCCTGCGCGCGGCGCGGCCGAGGGCACAGGTGTACGTGGCGAGCGTGCCGAACCTGAAGCGGCTGTGGTCCGAGGGCCGCACCAGTGCGCTGGGCAGGCAGGTGTGGCGGCTCGGCATCTGCCCGTCGATGCTGTCGGACGCGGACGACCTGGGCAGCGTGGCCGCCGCGCGCCGGGACCGGGTGCAGCAGCGGGTGGTGGCGTACAACAAGGTGCTGAAGGAGGTGTGCGCCGCGGACCTGCGCTGCCGCTTCGACGACAACCAGGTGTTCGACTACGACTTCGGCACCGGCCAGCTCAGCCAGTGGGACTGGTTCCATCCCAGCAGGGACGGGCAGGCGCGGCTGGCCGAGATCGCCTACCGCACGATCACGGCCGTCACCTAGGGTTTCCCACATGAGTGAACTTTTCGGCACACTTTCCGACGGCACCCCCGTGCACCGCTGGACGCTGGAGCGCGGCGGAGTGCGGGTGCGGGTGTTGTCGTACGGCGGGATCGTGCAGTCGGTGGAGGTCCCGGACCGGGACGGGCGGACCACCGACGTGGTGCTGGGCTTCCCGGACCTGGACGGCTATCTGAGCCACCCGGGACCGTACCTCGGCGCGCTGGTGGGTCGGTACGCCAACCGCATCGGGGGTGCCCGCTTCCCGCTCGACGGCCGCACCTACGCCCTGGCGCCGAACGACGCCCCGAACTCGCTGCACGGCGGTGAGCGCGGGTTCGACAAGCGGGTGTGGGAGGTGACGCCGGTTCGGCACGGCGTCCGGCTGAGCCGGGTCAGCCCGGACGGCGAGGAGGGCTTCCCCGGCCGGCTGGAGGTGACGGCGACGTACACGCTCGACGCGTCGGGCGCGCTGCACCTGGCCTACGAGGCGGTCACGGACGCGCCGACCGTCGTCAACCTCACCCATCACGGCTACTGGAACCTGGCCGGCTCGGGCCTTGCCGGCGGGCACGAACTGCGGCTGGACGCGTCCCGGTTCACCCCGGTGGACGCCGGTCTGATCCCGACCGGGGCGTTCGAGGACGTCACCGGGTCCCGCTTCGACTTCCGCAAACCCCGTGAGATCGGTGCGGGCTACGACCACAACTTCGTCCTGGACAAGGGCGTCACCGGCACCCCGCAGGAGGTCGCGGAGCTGCACGACCCCGGCTCCGGCCGCACCCTGACCGTGGCGACGACCGAGCCCGGCCTCCAGCTCTACACCGCCGACCACCTCCCGGACCCGTTCGTCCCCTGCGCGGGCGTGGCCCTGGAGACCCAGCACTTCCCGGACTCCCCCAACCGCCCGGAGTTCCCGAGCACGGTGCTGCGCGAGGGGGAGGTCTACCGCTCGGAGACGGTGTACGGCTTCGGGGTGCGCTGAGCCGGACCCCGCCGGCCGGACACGAAGGCACGAGCCCCGGCCCAGGGGTCAGGTCCCGGGCCGGGGCTGCTCGTGGGGGACTTGTCCCGGATCAGACGTTAATCGGCGCGGTCGGCCCGCGGTCCGCGATCGGGCGTCCGGCGGGGATCTCGTACGAACCCTTCACATACGCCCACGACTTCGCCTCCTCGTCGGGCCGGCGCCGGCAGGCACCATGGCGTGGGCCACTTCGGGCACGCGATACTTCCGCCGTCCACCGCACCACGCGCCGCACAGCGACGGAAGGACCGACTCCCGTGCCTGCTCTGCCGTTCCAGCGCTTACGTCTCGGTGTTCTCGGCCTGGGCCTGGGGCTGGCCCTGACGGCCGGGCTGTCCGCCCCGGCCGCGGGCGCCTGCGCCGCGCCCGCCGCCCCCTCCCCCACCGTCGAGGAACAGCGGCTCGACCGGGCGGTCCCGCAGGAGATCCTCCGGCGGTCCGGATTCGACACGGTGGCGGAGGAGTTCGCCGGCGAGCTGGGGCGGGCCCGCTCGTACACCGAGGCCCGCCGCGTCGTCGTCCGCGCGGGGTCCGCGCTGTGGCGGCGGGCCGTGGCGCGGGCGCAGGGGCGGGGGCCCGCGGGCGGGGACCTGGACCGCGCCGACGACCGGCCGCTGTACTGGGCGCGGCTGGGCATGACCCGTGCGCTGCGCCTCTGGGAGCCGGACTTCGGGCTCGACGGCGGCCGGCGGGCGGCACTGCTCGACCGGCTGGAGCGCAGCTCGCGGGGGCAGGACGACATCCGGTATCCCGGCGACCCACGGCTCAGGCGGGTGCTGCTGACCGGCTTCGACCCCTTCACCCTGGACCGGGACATCCGTATCTCCAACCCGTCCGGGGCGGCCGCGCTGGCGCTGGACGGCACGGTGATCGAGACGGCGGACGGCCCGGCACGGGTCGAGACGGCTCTCTTCCCGGTGCGCTGGCAGGACTTCACGGACGGCACGGTGGAGCGGACGCTGCGGCCGTATCTGCCGCGGGTCGACCTGTTCACCACCGTGAGTCAGGGCCGGGTCGGCCGGTTCGACATCGAGCGCACCAACGGGGCCTGGCGGGGCGGCTTCCCGGACAACGACGGCATCGGCCGCACGGAGACCGTCCCGGTCGCCGGCCCGGCCGGCCAGCCGCAGTGGACGACGACCACCCTGCCGTACCGGGCGATCACGTCCGCGCCCACCGGACGGTTCCCGGTGTACGACCACACGGAGGTGACCGAGATCCCGGCCGGTGGCACGGAGCCCGTCGTACGGCCGGACGGCCCGACGCCCGGGTCCACGGCCCGTGCCGGGGGCGGCGGGGACTACCTCTCCAACGAGATCGCCTACCGGGCCACCCTGCTGCGCGACCGGCTGGGCCTGCACGGCACGCTGCCCGGCGGCCATGTGCACACGCCGGTCCTCCAGTTCGGGGCGGGCAACACCGACCCGGCGAACGGGGCGGTCACCGACCCGGAGTTCGAGCGCAACCGGGCGGACATCGTCGCGCAGGTGCGGTCGATCGTGCGGGTGGCGGTGGAGGCGGCGCCCCCGGTCAGGCGGTGACCTGCGCGGCCTGGGGGTCCTGGGGGTCCTCGTGGTCGCCGGGGCGCTCCCCGGTGCCGTCCTCGGCGTTCTCCTCGCCGAGCAGGTCGCGGGCGAGCAGGGTGGCGCCCGCGACCGCGCCCGGCATCAGGAACACCGCGACGAACGGGACCAGGAAGGCCAGGCCGAGCGGGGCGCCGAAGCCCCAGACCAGCGCCTTGCGGGAGCGGAGCAGGGCGAGCCGGGCGCGCAGCTCCACGCCGCGGCGCTGGAGGGCGACGGCGGTCAGCTCCTCGGTGAGGAAGAAGCCGGTGACGAAGAATCCGGCCACGGGTACGACGGTCTGCCCGACGAAGGGCAGCAGGCCGAGGGCGAAGAGCAGCACGCCCCACAGCCCGGCCCGGACGAGGATGCGCAGGCTGTCACGGCCCGAGATCCACAGCTCCCGCCACAGGGGCAGCTCCGAGCGGGGGGCGGTGCCGTCGGGCGAGACGTCGGCGTCGACCCGCTCCGAGAGGGCCTCGTAGAAGGGCTGGCCGACGAGGAGGGTGACGGCGGTGAAGGTGAGGACCGCGAGGAGGAGGGCGAGGGCGAACAGGACGACGGTCAGGAAGCCGCGGAAGAGGCCCTGCCAGGGGCTGGACCAGTCGTCGGCGAAGGGGGTGGCCCAGCCGACGGCGTCCTCGCCCCACAGGGCCAGCGCGAGGAGCGCGGCCGCGTACAGCACCAGGGTGATGAGGCCGGGCAGCAGACCGAAGCCGTAGCTCCGCCGGTGCCGGCCCACCCAGCGCTGGCCCTTCCACAGATGGCCGAATCCCGCCCCCAGCTCACGCATACACCCCACCCTACCGACCCGGCTGCGCCGCACCCGCGGGCTAGGCGTGCAGCATGCGGTGGAGCAGGTCGCGCAGTTTCAGGCGTTCCGTTTCCGAGAGGGCGGCCAGGGGTTCTCGGGCGAAGTGGAGTCCGTCCCGCAGTTCCCGGGCCACCCGCCGGCCCTCGTCCGTGGCCGCCGCGAGCTTGACCCGGCGGTCGCCCGGGTCCGGGCGGCGTTCGACCAGGCCGCGCGCCTCCAGGCGGTCCACGATCCCGGTGACGTTCGACGGCTCGCACTTCAGCTTGTGCGCCAGCTTCCGCATGGGCAGCGGCGCCAGCGCCAGCAGGCTGAGCAGCTTCGCCTGGGCGCCGGTCAGCGCATGGGCGGCGGCGGCCTCGTCGTAGTCCGCGTGGTAGCGGGCGACGACCTCGCCGATGAGATCCACGACGTCCAGGGTCACCTGGTCCGGGCGGGGTGTGTGCGGTGCGGGCATGGCTCCAGCCTACCCCTTTACTTGACAAGCTGAAATATTCAGCTGCACAGTTGTTTCAGTTACTGAACTAAATCCGGAAAGGCCCCCGTCATGATCAACCGCGAATGGCACCTGCTCAGCCGTCCCGTCGGCTGGCCGAAGCCCGAGGACTTCGCCCTGGTCGAGACCGAGGTCCCCACCCCCGGTGAGGGCCAGGTCCTCGTCCGGAACAAGTACCTCTCCGTCGACCCGTACATGCGCGGCCGAATGAGTGCCGCGAAGTCGTACGTCGCCCCCTTCGAGCTGGGCGAGGTCATGCAGGGCGGCGCGGTCGGCGAGGTGGTCGCCTCCCGCGCCGAGGGCCTCTCCGTCGGCGACCACGTCCTGCACTTCCTCGGCTGGCGCGAGTACGCCGTCGTCGACGCGCAGCAGGCCGTCAAGGTGGGACCGGCGGCCGTCCCGGCGGTCAAGGTCGACGCCGAGAGCCACGAGGTGCCGCTGTCGACGTACCTGGGCGTGCTCGGCATGACCGGCCTGACCGCCTACGCCGGTCTGCTGCGCACCGCCTCCTTCAAGGAGGGCGACACCGTGTTCGTCTCCGGCGCGGCGGGCGCGGTCGGCAGCCAGGTGGGCCAGATCGCCAAGCTCAAGGGCGCCTCCCGGGTCATCGGCTCGGCCGGCTCCGACGACAAGGTCAAGCTGCTGGTCGAGGAGTACGGCTTCGACGCCGCGTTCAACTACAAGAACGGCTCCGTCGCGGAGCAGCTGCGCGAGGCCGCGCCCGACGGTGTCGACGTCTACTTCGACAACGTCGGCGGGGACCACCTGGAGGCGGCCCTCGGCGCGCTGAACGTGGGCGGCCGGATCGCGATCTGCGGCATGATCTCGATCTACAACAACACCGAGGCGGCCCCCGGCCCGAAGAACCTCGCCCGGCTGATCCAGACCCGCGGCCGCATGGAGGGCTTCCTGGTCAGCGACCACTACGACCTCCAGCCGCAGTTCGTCCAGGAGGTCGGCCCGTGGGTCGCCTCGGGCGCGCTGAAGTACCGCGAGACGGTCGTCGAGGGCATCGAGAACACCCTGGAGGCGTTCCTCGGGGTCCTGCGCGGCGACAACACCGGCAAGATGGTCGTCAAGCTCTAGGCACTTCTTCACGGAGTTTCCGACATGCGGTAGCTTCTTTCCGAAATCCGCCGTCGATCGTGGGCGCGAGTCACGGCGGACCGAGGAGGAAGACAACCGCATGCCCATTCAGCAGTCCGACGTCCTGTACACGGCTGTCGCCACCGCCGAGAACGGCCGCGACGGCCGCGTCGCCACCGACGACGGCAGGCTCGACGTGATCGTGAACCCGCCCAAGGAGATGGGCGGCAACGGTGCCGGCACCAACCCCGAGCAGCTCTTCGCCGCCGGGTACAGCGCCTGCTTCCAGGGCGCGCTCGGTGTCGTCGCCCGCCAGGAGGGCGCCGACGTCTCCGGTTCGACCGTCACCGCGAAGGTCGGCATCGGCAAGAACGACGACGGGTTCGGGATCATCGTGGAGATCTCCGCGAACATCCCGAACGTCGACGCGGCGACGGCCCGGGACCTGATCGAGAAGGCCCACCAGGTGTGCCCCTACTCCAAGGCGACCCGGGGCAACATCAGCGTGACGCTGGTGTGAGGTCAGTCGTTTCCATCGAGGCAGCCGCACCCTTGGACGTGGGGTGCGGCTGCTCTCTTTCCGGCCTCGTGCAGGCCTTCAGAGCGCCAGCGCCGCCCGGTGCAGCGCCGCCACCAGCCCGTTGTTCTCCGGTGCCGCTCCGGGCGTGAGGGACCTGCGCCGGCGGGTGTAGCCGTAGGCCAGGCCGGTGTGCGGGTCGGCGAAGGCCTGGACGCCGCCCGCGCCCTCGTGGCCGAAGGTGCCCGCGCCCAGGAACGGGTGAATGGTGTCCGAGGTCGCCTGGAAGCCGAGGGCGTACGCCTTGTGGGCGCGGAGCACCACGTCGTACCCGACGCAGTGGATCTGGGCCACCTCGGCGAGCGCGTCCGGCTTCAGCAGCGGTGAGCGGTCGTCCACCTCGCTGATCGCCGAGGCGTACATCCTCGCGAGGCCGCGCGCGGAGGCGACCCCGCCTCCCGACGCCGGCCCCTGGGCGCGCACCGGACGGGAGTTGATGTAGTCCTCGGGCGAGACCGGGTCCGGCACGTGCCGGTTGCCGGCGATCGCCATCAGGCTGCGCGGGGCGGGCGGCTGGGCCGCCGCGAGCGCCTGCTGCTCCGGGGTGAGGATCATCGACTGCACCGAACGGAAGCGCGGCTCCTCGGACTCGGGCAGGCCCAGATGGAAGTCCGTGCCGTACGGCGCCCGGATCCGCTCCTCGTAGACCTCCTGGAGCGTACGGCCCAGGACCCGGCGGACCACCTCGCCGGTGAGCGCGCCGATCACCAGCCCGTGGTAGCCGAAGGCCTTCCCCGGCCGCCAGAACGGCCGCTGGTCCGCGAGCCGTTCGGCCATCGCCCGGTCGTCGGCCAGCTCGGCGAGAGAGAACCCGGCGTCGGTCCCGATCACTCCGGCCTGATGTGTGATCAGCTCCCGCAGGGTGACCGACTCCTTGCCCTCGCAGCCGAACTCGGGCCAGTAGTAGGTCACTTTGCGGTCCAGCTCCAGCGTGCCGTCCTGCACCAGGAGCGCGACCACGAGATGCGCGGCGCCCTTGGTGGCCGAGAACACGCCGTAGAGCGAGTCCGCCTCCCCGCCCGCCCAGAGGTCCACGACCCGCCGTCCGTGCACATAGGCGCAGACCTGGCCCTCGTAGTCGGCGCGCTCCCCGGCGACGAAGCGGGCGAACTCCTCGCGCACCGCCTCGAACCCCTCGGCGACCGTGCCGTGGACGGTGATGTCCTGCGTCATCCGCTCTCCTCAACTAGGCCGCTGCCCGGCGCTCCTCCACGGCGGACAGTGTCACCGTTGCCCGGGACGGCGCAAGCGGGAAAGCGGGGCGGCTCAGGTGCACCACCACAGGAAGTGGTTGCAGGTCTTGGTGGGCGTGGGCTGCGGAGCGGGGGCGGAGGTCGTCGGGGCGGTGGTCGGGGTGGCCGGGGGTGGGGAGGCCGGCGCGGCGGAGGTCGTCGGGTCGGCGCCGGGGCCGGGGCCGGTGGTGGCCGACTGCACGGCCCGGTCGCTGACGGAGGCGGACGGGGAGGCCGACTCCTTGTCCTTCTTGGCCTTGGCGGCGGACGCGGAGGCGGAGGGGTCGGGAGAGGCCGAGACACGCGTGCCGTCGCGGGCCGTCCGGGCGCCGGGCGCGGCCGGGCCGTCCGTGTGGCCCTGGCCCGCGGGGGACGCGGAACCGTCCGCCGCGGTGCCGTCGGGCGAGGAGGGCGCGTCGGGAGCGAAGGGCGAGAACGGGGCGTCGGTGCCGAGCGAGGCGAGGCTGAGGCCGCCGGCCGCCAGCACGAACCCGGCGGCGACCAGCACGGTACGGCGCCGACGGCGCCGGTGCGCGGCGGCCTTGCGGTCCCGCCGGCTGGAGTCGGCCTCGGCGGGGCCCGCCGTGCCGGCCCCGCGCCCCCTGCGCCGCCCGGCCCGCCCGCCGCCGTCCTCTTCGTCCTCTTCGGCCCCTTCGCCCTCGTAGCCGCCGTCGTAATCGTCCTGGTGCTCGTCCTCGCCCCGCTCGGAAGCGGAATCAGGGTCGGGGTCGGGATCGGGGCCCAGATCGGGGCCCGGGCCGGGTTCCGGATCGGGATAAGCGTACGGCTGCGTCGCGTCGTACGGCTGCGCGGTGTCGTACGGCTGTGTCATGCCGTACTGCTGCTGCTCGTACTGCTGGGGTGCGCCGTACGCCGGGTACTGCTGCGGGTACTCCTGCGCACCCGCGTACGCGGCCGACACGTCGGCGGGTACGGCGAGTCGGTCGGCCGGTGTGCCGCAGCCCGGGCAGGCCAGGGCGCCGTTGAGGTGCCGTTGGCACGGGTGGCAGTAGTCCATGACGCGGGAAGACTAGAGTCCGCACGGGTCACGTTCCTAGCCGCCCCTGTGAAGGTTTCGTAGGGGAGCGAAAACATTCTCGAAAGGCTTGTCGAAACCGTTACCTGTTCGACCCATTGACACCCCGACCGCACCGTCCTTACTGTCACGCCAGCATTTCGAACGTGTGACGAAATCTCGAACAGCTGAGGGGCAACTGCCGTGCGCATCACCGGAATCAGCACGCACGTGGTCGGCACGCCGTGGCGCAACCTGACCTACGTCCAGGTGCACACCGACGAGGGGATCACGGGAGTCGGCGAGACCCGGATGCTCGGACACACCGACGCGCTGATCGGCTACCTGAAGGAGGCCGAGACCAACCACATTCTCGGATCGGACCCGTTCGCTGTCGAGGACCTGACCCGCCGGATGAAGTACGGCGACTACGGCCGCGCGGGCGAGATCGTGATGTCCGGCATCGCGGTCGTCGAGATGGCCTGCTGGGACATCAAGGGCAAGGCCCTGGGCGTGCCGGTGTGGCAGCTGCTCGGCGGCAAGGTCACGGACAAGGTGAAGGCCTACGCCAACGGCTGGTACACCACCGAGCGGACGCCGGAGGCGTACCACAAGGCCGCCCAGGGGGTCATGGAGCGCGGGTACAAGGCGCTGAAGATCGACCCGTTCGGCACCGGCCACTTCGAACTGGACCACCAGGAGACCGTGTACGCCGTCTCGCTGATCGAGGCGGTCCGGGACGCCATCGGGCCGGACGCCGAGCTGATGCTGGAGATGCACGGCCGCTTCTCCCCCGCCACCGCCGTGCGGCTGGCCAAGGAGATGGCCCCCTTCAAGCCGGCCTGGCTGGAGGAGCCGGTGCCGCCGGAGAACCTGAAGGCGCTGGAGAAGGTCGCCGCCAAGGTGGACATGCCGGTCGCCACCGGCGAGCGGATCCACGACCGGATCGAGTTCCGCGAGCTCTTCGAGAGCCAGGCCGTGGACATCATCCAGCCCGACCTCGGGCACATCGGCGGCATCTGGGAGACCCGGAAGCTCGCCGCGACCGCCGAGACCCACTACATGCTCATCGCGCCGCACAACGTCGGCGGGCCGGTGCTCACCGCCGCCTCGCTCCAGGTCGGCTTCACCTCCCCCAACTTCAAGATCCTGGAGCACTTCAACGACTTCGCCGACGCGGAGATCAAGAAGGTGGTCAAGGGCGCGCCGCAGGTCGTGGACGGCTACTTCCAGCTGTCCGACGCGCCGGGCCTCGGGGTCGAGCTGGACGTGGACGCGGCGGCGGAGTTCCCGCAGCAGCGGGCGCACTTCGACCTGTGGGCCGAGGGCTGGGAGAAGCGCAACCCGAAGGACGGCAAGTGAGTTCGCAGGTCGTCGTCGAGGCGCCCGGCACCCACCGGGTGGAGGCGCACACCCCGCGCGAGCCCGGCGCCGGGGAGGCGCTGGTGGCCGTGCACGCGGTGGGCATCTGCGGCAGCGACCGCGAGGTGTACCAGGGCAACCGGCCCGAGGGGTATGTGCGCTATCCGCTGACGCCCGGCCACGAGTGGTCCGGGACCGTGCGGGCGGTGGGCGCGGGGGTGCCCGAGGCGCTGGTCGGCCGGAAGGTCGTCGGCGAGGGCTTCCGCAACTGCCAGGTCTGCGACCGCTGCCACGCGGGCGAGACCACGCTGTGCACCTCCGGGTACGAGGAGACCGGGTTCACCCAGCCGGGTGCCATGGCCGCCACCCTGACCCTGCCGGCGCGGCTGCTGCACGTCCTGCCGGACGACGCCGACCTCGGCGCCGCCGCCCTGCTGGAGCCGGCCGCCTGTATCGCGGCCGCCGCGCTGAAGGCGGACGCGCAGCCGGGGCAGCGGGTCGCGGTGGTCGGCACCGGGACGCTCGGGATGTTCGCCGTGCAGTTCCTGAAGGCGATCTCGCCGACGGAGCTGCTGGTGGTGGGCACCCGGCGGGACCGGGAGGCGCTGTCCCGGCAGTACGGGGCCACCGGCTTCCGGCTCCGGGACGAGGAGTTGCCCGACGACTTCGACGTGGTCATCGAGACCGCCGGGTCCGCCTCCGCCGCCCGCACCGCCGCCGGGCTGCTCCGGCGCGGCGGACGGCTGGTGCTCACCGGGATCCCGGCGCCGGGCGCGGACGGGCTCGACCCGACCGATCTGGTCGTACGACAGCTGGAGGTGCACACCGTCTTCGGGGCGCCGCCGGACGCCTGGGCGCACGCCGTGCGGGTGTTCGCGGCCGGACTGCTCGACCCGCTGCCGCTGGTCACGCACGAGCTGCCGCTGACCGAGTTCTCGCAGGCCATCGAGCTGGTCGGGGCCGGTGACCCGAAGGTGGGCAAGGTGCTGCTCCGCCCCTAGCCGTACGCCGGTCAGGGTGAGACCTGACGGCGCCCTGACCGGCGTACCTCCATCGCCCCTTCCCCGCCTTTTTCGTACCCAGAGCCGCGAACCCTGTCCGACATATCGAACATCGCGCACGTCGCGTACCCCGCGTACGTCTCGAACGCCTCACCCGAAGGACACCTTGTGACCGACGCTTCCGCCCCGGCAGCCCGCAGGCCCGGCGAGCAGGTGCTCGCCGCACTCGGCCTGGGCGCGCCCGCCCTCGACCCCGCCGACGCCTCCGCCCACAGCTTCCCGGGCGGCGGCCGCTGGCGCACCGAGATTCCCTCGTGCGAGGGTCCCGAGGCGCTGGCGGTCGTGCTGAAGGAAGCCTCCCGGCTCGATGTGCCGATCCACCGGATCAGCCAGGGCAGCGGCGTGTGGATGCTCACCGACGCCGAGATCACCGAGATGGTGGACGCGACCCGGGAACGCGACATCGAGCTGTGCCTGTTCACCGGCCCGCGCGGCACCTGGGACATCGGCGGCTCGGTGCGGTCCGACTCGCGGGGGGCCGGACTCCGCGCCCGGGGCCACGACGCCGTCGCCGGCTGCCTGGAGGACGCCGTCCGCGCCACCGAACTGGGCGTCAAGTGCCTGCTCGTCGCCGACGAGGGTGTGCTGTGGGCGCTGCACCAGGCGCGGCAGCGGGGCATCATCCCGGCCGACACCACCCTGAAGGTCTCGGCGCTGATCGGCCCGGTCAACCCGGCCTCGTACGCCGTGTACGAGCGGCTCGGCGGCGACTCCATCAACGTGCCCAGCGATCTGACGCTGGACCACCTGACCGAGATCCGCCGGGTGTCCGGCGCTCCGATGGACATGTACATCGAGGCCCCCGACGACCTCGGCGGCTATGTGCGGATGTACGAGGTCGCCGAGCTGATCCGGCGCGGCGCACCGCTCTACCTCAAGTTCGGTCTGTCCAAGGCTCCCGGCATCTACCCGTGGGGCACTCACCTGCGGGACGTGACCCTGGACACCGCCCGGGAGCGGGTGCGGCGCGGCCGCCTCGCCCTGGACCTGCTCGCCCGGCACGGCGCGGACGGCGACATGGCGCCGCTCGGCTCGCGGCTGCCCGGCACCCTCAACCGCTTCCCGAGCGAATAGCCCGCCGTATCCCGACGGCTGCATCTCAACGACGAGAAGACCAAGGACTGATCACCATGCGCAACCGCAGAGCCGCCATCGCCGCGATAGCCGGAGCCGCCTCGCTCGCCCTGACCCTGACCGCCTGCGGGCAGAGCGGCTCGGGCGGCAGCAAGGAGAAGACCGGTGACGTCAAGGGCGCCACCATCGGCATCGCCATGCCGACGAAGTCCTCCGAGCGGTGGATCAACGACGGCAACGACATGGTCAAGAACCTCCAGGCCAAGGGGTACAAGACCAAGCTGGTCTACGGCGAGGACGACCCGAGCACCCAGGTCTCGCAGATCGAGAACATGATCACGCAGGGCGTCAAGGGCCTGATCGTCGCGGCGATCGACAACAAGTCCCTGAACAACGTGCTCCAGGAGGCCAAGCAGGCCAACATCCCGGTCATCGCCTACGACCGGCTGATCCTCGGCACCAAGAACGTCGACTACTACGCCTCGTTCGACAACGAGAAGGTCGGCACCCTCCAGGGCACCTACATCGTGCACAAGCTCGGCCTGGACAGCGGCAAGAAGGGCCCGTTCAACATCGAGCTGTTCGCCGGTTCGAACGACGACAACAACACCCAGTACTTCTTCGACGGCGCGATGAAGGTGCTCCAGCCCTACATCGACAAGAAGCAGCTGGTGGTCAAGTCCGGCCAGACCAAGCTCAACCAGGTCACCACGCTGCGCTGGGACGGCACCACCGCGCAGAAGCGCATGGAGGACATCCTCACCTCCTCCTACAAGAGCGGCCGGGTCGACGCGGTGCTCTCGCCGTACGACGGCATCTCCATCGGCATCATCTCCGCGCTGAAGTCGGACGGTTACGGCTCCGGCAGCAACCCGCTGCCCGTCATCACCGGCCAGGACGCCGAGCTGGCCTCGGTGAAGTCGATCATCGCGGGCCAGCAGTCGCAGACCGTCTTCAAGGACAGCCGCAAGGAGACCGCGGTCGCGGTGTCCATGGTCGACGATGTGCTGCACGGCAAGAAGCCGCAGGTCAACGACACCAAGACCTACACCAACGGCGCCAAGGTCGTCCCCTCCTACCTGCTCCAGCCGGTGAGCGTGGACAAGACCAACTACGAGGACGTCCTGGTCAAGGGCGGCTACTACACCGACTCCCAGCTCAAGTAACCGGCCCTGACTCCCTACGGATTGAAAGGCACGACCATGGCGGGACCCGTCCTGGAAATGCGCTCGATCGTCAAGACCTTTCCCGGTGTCAAAGCGCTGTCGGACGTCTCACTGACCGTCCGTCAGGGCGAGGTCCACGCCATCTGCGGAGAGAACGGCGCCGGCAAGTCGACCCTGATGAAGGTCCTCTCCGGCGTCCACCCGCACGGCACCTACGAGGGCGAGATCCTCTTCGAGGGGGAACTCTGCCGCTTCAAGGACATCCGGGCGAGCGAGCAGCACGGCATCGTCATCATCCACCAGGAGCTGGCGCTGGTGCCGTACCTCTCCATCGCGGAGAACATCTTCCTCGGCAACGAGCACGCCACGCGCGGGCTCATCAACTGGCGGGCGACCCTGCGGCACGCCACCGAGCTGCTGCGCCGGGTCGGACTCGACGAGCACCCGGAGACCCGCGTCGCCGACATCGGCGTGGGCAAGCAGCAGCTCGTGGAGATCGCCAAGGCGCTGTCGAAGGAGGTGAAGCTGCTCATCCTCGACGAGCCGACGGCGGCGCTGAACGACGAGGACAGCGGCAAACTCCTCGATCTGATCCTGGAGCTGAAGAACCAGGGCATCACCTCGATCATCATCTCCCACAAGCTCAACGAGATCCGCCGGGTCGCCGACTCGGTGACGATCATCCGCGACGGGCGTTCCATCGAGACGCTCGACGTGCGGGCCGAGGGCACGACCGAGGACCGGATCATCAGCGGCATGGTGGGCCGCGACCTGGACCACCGCTTCCCCGAGCGCACCCCGCACGAGCCCGAGGAGGGCGCGGCGCCGGCGCTGGAGATCCGCAACTGGACCGTCCACCACCCCATCGACCAGCAGCGCAAGGTCGTGGACGACGTCTCGCTCAGCGTCCGCAGGGGTGAGATCGTCGGCATCGCGGGGCTGATGGGCGCCGGCCGCACCGAACTCGCGATGAGCGTCTTCGGCCGCACCTACGGCCGGTACGCGGGCGGCACGGTCCTCAAGGACGGCGTCGAGATCCGTACCAAGACCGTCGCGGAGGCGGTGGACCACGGCATCGCGTACGTCACCGAGGACCGCAAGCACTACGGCCTCAACCTCATCGACACCATCAACCGGAACATCTCGCTGACCGCGCTGCGGAAGGTCGCCAAGCGGGGCGTGGTGGACGAGCAGGCGGAGCGGCGGGTCTCCGAGGGCTTCCGGAAGTCGATGAACATCAAGGCGCCGACCGTCTTCGAACCGGTGGGCAAGCTCTCCGGCGGCAACCAGCAGAAGGTCGTCCTCAGCAAGTGGATCTTCGCCGGCCCGGACGTGCTCATCCTGGACGAGCCCACGCGCGGCATCGACGTGGGCGCCAAGTACGAGATCTACACGGTCATCGACCAGCTGGCGGCCCAGGGCAAGGCGGTCGTCTTCATCTCCTCCGAGCTGCCCGAGCTGCTCGGCATGTGCGACCGCATCTACACGATGGCCGCGGGACGGCTGACCGGCGAGGTGCCCCGGTCCGAGGCCACGCAGGAAGTGCTGATGCGCCATATGACGAAAGACAAGGCGCCCACGGACAACGCAAAGGACGAAGAGGTAACGCGATGAGCACGGACGTCACCGACAAGACCCCGGCCGCCGCGCCGCCGGGCAAGGGCGGATCGGCCGCCGACGAGAGCCTGTTGCAGCTGGTGCTCGGCGGCCTGCGCCGCAACATGCGCCAGTACGGCATGCTGATCGCGCTCGGTCTGATCGTCGTCCTCTTCCAGTTCTGGACCGGCGGCGACCTGCTGCTGCCCCGCAACGTCTCGAACCTGGTGCTCCAGAACAGCTACATCCTGATCCTCGCGATCGGCATGATGCTGGTGATCATCGCCGGGCACATCGACCTGTCGGTCGGTTCGATCACGGCGTTCGTGGGCGCGTTCGCGGCCGTGCTGACCGTGCAGCACCATGTGGCCTGGCCGATCGCCGTGGTGCTGTGCCTGCTGGTGGGCGCCGCGGCGGGCTCCGTACAAGGCTTCCTGATCGCCTATCTCGGCATACCATCCTTCATCGTCACCCTCGCCGGGATGCTGCTCTTCCGCGGTCTGACGGAGATCCTCCTCAAGGGCCAGACCCTCGGCCCCTTCCCGGACGGCCTCCAGAAGATCGGCAACGGCTTCCTGCCCGCGGTCGGCCCGAACACCAACTACCACAACCTCACCCTGCTCCTCGGCCTCGTCCTGGTGGCCGCCGTGGTCTGGCAGGAGGTCCGCGACCGGCGCCGGCAGCAGGAGTTCGCCCTCGACGTGGTGCCGCGCAACCTCTTCCTGCTCAAGCTGGTCGCCCTGGTCGCCGCGATCGTCGCCCTCACCATGCTGCTCGCCAGCTACGACGGTGCGCCGATCGTGCTGATCATCCTCGGTGTGCTGGTGGGCGGCTACGGCTACGTCATGCGCAACTCGGTCTTCGGCCGGCACATCTACGCCATCGGCGGCAATCTGCCGGCGGCCAAGCTGTCCGGTGTGAAGGACAAGCGCATCACCTTCCAGGTGTTCCTGAACATGGGCGTGCTCGCGGCCCTGGCGGGTCTGGTGGTCGCCGCCCGTCTGAACGCGGCCTCGCCGAAGGCGGGCGACGGCTTCGAACTGGAGGCCATCGCCTCCTCGTTCATCGGCGGCGCCTCCATGAGCGGCGGTGTCGGCACCGTGCTCGGTGCCATCATCGGCGGTCTCGTCCTCGGCGTGCTGAACAACGGCATGAACCTCCTCAGCGTCGGCACCGACTGGCAGCAGGTCATCAAGGGCCTGGCCCTGCTGGCCGCGGTCGGGTTCGACGTGTGGAACAAGCGCAAGTCCGGTTCGTAAGTCAGATCGGGCCCCGCCGGAGGAACCGGCGGGGCCCCTCCTTTTACAGGAGCCGCAGTGATGGAACTGAATAGACGCACGGTCATCGCGGGCGCGGCGGCGGCGGGAATCGCCGCCACCTCCCTCGGCCAGGGCACCGCCCAGGCCGCAAGCCGTCCGCAGGGCGGCAAGCCGCGGAAGGAGCTCTTCGGCACGCTCGCCGACGGCACCAAGGTGTACCGCTGGTCTCTGGAGAACGGCGGGACCCGGCTGAAGGTCCTCTCCTACGGCGGCATCATCCAGTCCCTGGAGATCCCCGACCGGCACGGCCGGCACGTCAACGTCTCCCTCGGGTACGACAACCTCGACGCGTACGTCAAGGGGACGACCTTCTTCGGCGCCACCATCGGCCGCTACGGCAACCGCATCGCCAAGGGCCGGTTCACCCTGGACGGCACCACCTACCAGCTGTCCGTCAACGACGGCGAGAACAGCCTGCACGGCGGCGCCAAGGGCTTCAACACCAAGGTGTTCGACGTGGAGCCGTTCGTCTCCGGCTCCGACGTCGGCCTGCACCTGTACTACACCAGCGTCGACGGGGAGATGGGCTACCCCGGCACGCTGCGCACGAAGGTCACCTTCACGCTGAACCGGCACGGCGACTGGCGCATCGACTACCGGGCCACCACCGACAAGCCGACCGTCGTCAACCTCACCAACCACACGTACTACAACCTCGCCGGTGAGGGCAGCGGCAGCATCTACGGCCACGAACTCTGGCTGGCCGCGCACCGGTACACCCCGACCGACAAGGGGCTCATCCCCACCGGCGAGCTGGCGAAGGTCAAGGGCACCCCCTTCGACTTCACCCACCCCAAGCCGGTCGGCCGGGACATCCGCACCGGCCACCCGCAGCTGGTCACCGCCAAGGGCTTCGACCACAACTTCGTGCTCGACAAGGGCGTCACCGCCCACCCCGAGCACGTGGCGACGCTGCGCGACCCCGGGTCCGGCCGCACCCTGAAGATCTACACCGACCAGCCGGGGGTGCAGTTCTACTCGGGCAACTTCCTCGACGGCACCCTGGTCGGCCCGTCGGGTCACACCTACCGGCAGGGCGACGGGCTGTGCCTGGAGACCCAGCACTTCCCGGACTCGCCGAACGAGCCGTCGTTCCCGTCCACCGTGCTGCGGCCGGGGCAGACGTACCGGACGACGACGATCCACCGGTTCAGCGCCTGAAAGCGGCCTCTTCGCGGCTGAGTTGAACGGCTCCGCCGCGGCCCGCGTATCCAAGGGCGGCCCGTGCTCCCCCGCACGGGCCGCCCTTGGACGGAGGTTCCCTTGGCCGGCAACGTCACCTCGTTGTTCCGCGGCACCGGCCCGGTGGACTTCCTTGTGCCGTGCAACCCGTACTTCCCCACCCCCGCCATCTTCGAGGAACTCTCGGCCCGGCTGCACGAGATCCTGGCCTCCGCCCCGAGCGGCGCCGACACCGTCACGGCCGAGCTGTGCGCCCTGCTCCAGCTGCCGCCCGCCTGCGTGGCGATGGGCAACGGCGGCACCGAACTGATCACCTGGATCGACCACCTGCTGGTCCACGAGTCCCTGGCGGTGCCGGTCCCCGCCCTCGGCCGCTGGACCGAGCAGCCGATGGAGACGGGCAAGCGGGTCGACATGTTCCCGCTCCAGGAGGCGAACGGCTTCGCCCTGGACCTCGCCCAGTACGCCGAGTTCATCCGGGCGCGCCGGACCCGGGTGGCGGTGATCTGCAACCCCGGCAACCCCGACGGCGGCGCCGTGTCCAGACAGTCGCTGGTGCGGTTCATGGACGCGATGGCGGACCTCGACCTGGTGGTCGTGGACGAGTCCTTCCTGGAGTTCGCCGACGCGGAGGCCGAGCCGAGCGTGGTCCAGGACGCCATGCTGCGGCCCAACGTCATCGTGCTGCGCAGCCTCGGCAAGAGCGTCGGCCTGCCCGGCGCCCGCCTCGGCTACCTGGTGGCGAACCCGGCCCTGGCCGGCCGTATCCGCGCCATGCTTCCCAAGTGGAACCTCAACTCCCTCGCCGAACACCTGGTGTTCATGCTGCGGGAGTACGGCACCGAGTACGCGCAAGCCCTCCAGCAGATCCGCCGCGACCGGCTGGAGATGGCCGGCCTGCTCGCCGCGCTGCCGGGCCTGACCGTCTACCCGTCCCAGGGCAACTTCCTCTTCGTGCGCCTCCCGGTCGGCGCCGAGGGCACGGTCGTCCGGGACCGCATGCTCGCCGAACACCGGATCCTGGTCCGCGAGTGCGGCGACACCATCGGATCCTCCAGCCGCTTCCTGAGACTCGTGGTGCGCCCCCAGGCCGACGTGCGTCGCCTGGTGTCCGGCCTGGAACAGGTGCTCTACGGGTCCGGGAGGGGAGCCGCCGTACCCGGGCCAAGCACCGGGACCAGCTACAGCTCGGGTACGGCGGCGGTGGACCGGCTGGTCGGCTCGACCAACGGGTCCGGCATACCGGGAGCGGCCGCATCGGCCCGGCCGCTTCCGCCCGCCGCACCCCTTCCGGCCGCCGGCACCGGCATGCCGCTCCCCGCCGCCACCCCACTGGCCGACGGGATGCCGGTGCCTGCGGCGCCTCAGCGGGTGCCTGCGGCGCCTCAGCCGGAACTGGTACCGGGGCCTGCGGTGCCCCAGCCGGAGCTGGTACCGGGGATGCCGATGGCGCCGGCGCCTGCGAGCCCCGAGCCGGTGCCGATGCCTGCGGCAGCCCAGCCGGTGCCGGGGCCGGGGGCCATCCAGCCAGTGGGTATGCCAGCGGCGCCCCAGCCGGTGCCGATGCCTGCGGCAGCCCAGCCGGTGCCGGGGCCGGGGGCCATCCAGCCAGTGGGTATGCCAGCGGCGCCCCAGCCGGTGCCGGTGGCAGCGACAGCCCAGCCGGTGGGGGTGCCTGCGGCGCCCCAGCCGGTGCCGATGCCTGCGGCAGCCCAGCCGGTGGGGGTGCCTGCGGCGCCCCAGCCGGTGCCGATGCCTGCGGCAGCCCAGCCGGTGGGGGTGTCGGCGGCCATGCAACCGGTGCCGGGGCCGGGGGCCATCCAGCCGGTGGGTATGCCGGCGGCGCCCCAGCCGGTGCCCTTGGCAGCCGCGCCCCAGCCGGTGCCCAGGGCAGCCGCGTCCCAGCCGATGGGGATGTCGGCGGCCTCCTCATTCGCGCCGGCGCCCGCGGCCTCCCCGCCGATGCCGGTCGCCGCGGCCTCCCAGCTGATGCCGGTCCCTACGGCCTCCCAGCAGGCGGGGGTGGCAGCAGCCCCCCAGCCGGTGCCCGCGGCCCTGGCCGCCCCGGCGCCGCAGTCACCGGGGCAGCAGCCCCTGATGCCCGTCCAGCAGCCCATGGCCCGGGCGCCGCAGGCCATGGCGGCCCCCGCTGGCCAGCCCATGGCCCCGGCACCACCGTCCCGGGCAGCCGCCGCACAGCCCGCGGCTGCCGCCACCCTGATGGCCCCGCCGCCCGCGTCCGCCACGCCCACCCCGCCCGGGGTCCCCGCCCGTGGGGGGCTCACCGCGGCTCAGGTGCGCGGTATGACGGCGCCGGCCCCCCTCTCCGCCCAGGGGCTGACCCCGGCTCCGGCCACCGGCTGGCCGAACGCGCAGAGCTGGCCGGACGCCGCCGGGCTGGACCAGGCCGCCGGATAGCCACGCACCCGGCCCGCGGGGGACACCCCCGCGGGCCGGGGCCTCGGTCGGTGCCTCGGTCAGCCGGCCGGGCACTGCTTCCAGGCCAGGTGGTACACCGTGCTGATGTCGCCGTCGGTCGAGTCCATCGTCATGAAACTGACCTTGCCGGGGGCCGTGCCGCCCGCGTTCACCCGCAGCTCCGTGTTGATGTTGAAGTTGCGGAGCACCCCGCAGGGCGCCCAGACGAGCTGGGCCCAGTCCGTGCTGTCGGTGGCCTGCCAGTCGTCGTTGTAGGGGCCGGTGAAGGGGTGTGTCCTCGGCACCGTGCTGGAGGAGCCCTGGAAGTAGTACGAGGCCCGCTGGGCGGCGCTCGCTCCGGGCTGGAGGGAGAGGAAGCCCCGGTAGTCCGCGCTGGCGACCGCGTAGGTGAAGCCCTGCGGGACATGGACCACCAGGTTGAGCTGGCAGTTCTTGCGGAAGGCCGTGGGGTCCGAATTGCCGCCGGCCTGGGCGAGATAGGAGCTGTAGGTGACCGTGAAGGCCGTGTTGTCCGGGGACACGGCGACCGCGGCCGTGCCCGCCGGACAGCCGGACCCGTTCACCGTGGCCACATCGATGACGATCTTGTCCGGGGGCGGGTCGTCGACCACGGGGGACGAGGCGCGCGCGGGGCTTGCGAGGGCGAGGGTGGTGAGCAGCGCGGCGAACGCGCCGCTCACCAGGGGTCTGCCGGTCATGGCTCTCCCTTTCCGGGTGGGGGGTGGCTGTCGCCCCCGGCCTGTGGAGAATCCATGGACGTGCCGTGAAGGCCGGGAGCGGTCCGCAGCGTACGAGTCGCCGCGGCGAGCCGACAGGCCGCTCCCCGGCCATTCACAGTCCCCTTTTCACACCCGCTCCCTCGCCGGTTCCGCGCTCCGTCACAGCTCCTCGAGGAGGCTCGTCACCGAGCCGTTCTCGAAGATCTCCCGGATCGCCTGGGCGATCAGCGGGGCCACGGACAGCACCTCCACCTTGTCCAGGCCGGTCGCGGCCGCGGTCGGCAGGGTGTCGGTGAAGACGAACCGGCTGACCCTGCTGTTCTTGACCCGGTCGACTGCCGGGCCGGACAGGATGCCGTGCGTGGCGGCGACGATGACGTCCTCGGCGCCCCCGGCGTACAGGGCGTCCGCGGCCGCGCAGATCGTGCCGGCCGTGTCGACCATGTCGTCCACCAGGACGCACACCCGGCCCTCGACGTCGCCGACCACCTCGTGCACGCTCACCTGGTGCGCGACGTCCTTGTCCCGCTTCTTGTGCACGATCGCCAGCGGCACCCCGAGCCGGTCGCACCACCGGTCGGCGACGCGGACCCGCCCGGCGTCCGGGGAGACCACGGTCAGCCGGTCGCGATCGACGAGCCCGGCGATGTGGTCGGCGAGCGTCGGCAGCGCGAACAGATGGTCCACCGGCCCGTCGAAGAAGCCCACGATCTGGTCGGTGTGCAGATCGATGGTGATGATCCGGTCCGCCCCGGCCGCGGTGAGCAGGTCCGCCACCAGCCGGGCCGAGATCGGCTCGCGGCCCTTGTGCTTCTTGTCCTGGCGCGCGTAGCCGTAGAACGGGGCGACCACGGTGATGCTGCGCGCGGAGGCCCGCTTCAGCGCGTCGATCATGATGAGCTGTTCCATGATCCACGTGTTGATCGGGGCGGTGTGCGACTGGACGACGAAGCAGTCCGCGCCGCGCACCGACTCCTCGTGCCGGACGTAGATCTCACCGTTGGCGAAGTCCCGTGCCTGGGTGGGGATCAGGGCCGTGCCCAGCTCGGCGGCGATGCGTTCGGCGAGGGCGGGGTGGGCCCGCCCGGTGAACAGCTGGAGCCTGCGCTCGGCGGTCCGGACGACCGGTCTCGGCTTCACCGGCCGCTGCCCTGGGCGAGCACCGGGTAGTCGGTGTAACCGCGGTGGTCGCCGCCGTAGTACGTCGACTCGTCGGCGGT
Organism: Streptomyces sp. NPDC127190; assembly: GCF_042672505.1. NCBI lineage: Bacteria > Bacillati > Actinomycetota > Actinomycetes > Kitasatosporales > Streptomycetaceae > Streptomyces > Streptomyces sp. NPDC127190. The sequence continues at coordinate 195,930 of NZ_JBHXVE010000015.1, read as the reverse complement.
GTTGAAGGGGCCGCCGGCCTGGATGCGGGCGGGCAGGTCGGGGTTGGCGAGGAACAGCGCGCCGAGCGAGACGGCGTCCGCGAGGCCGTCGTCGAGGACCGCCTGGGCGCTCTGCACACCGGCGGGGAAGGAGTCCGGGGTGGCGTGCGGGTTGACGACGAGACCGCCCTGCCACAGGTCGCGGATCGCCCGGGTCACCGGGCGGCTGACGATCTCGCAGACCTCCAGGAAGGCCAGCTCCGGCAGGGCCGGGACCAGGGCCGCGTAGAGCGCCTCGGTGTCGCCCTCGGCGATGTCGTTGTAGGTGTTGGCGGGCGAGACGCGCACGCTGGTGCGCTCGTTGCCGATCGCCGCGGCGACGGCCTCGGTGACCTCCACGGTGAAGCGGATGCGGTTCGCCAGGGAGCCGCCGTAGGCGTCGGTGCGGTGGTTGGTGTTCTCGGCGAGGAACTGGTGCAGCAGGAAGCCGTTGCCGGCGTGGATCTGCACCCCGTCGAAGCCGGCCTCGATCGCGTTGCGGGAGGCGGTGACGAAGTCCTCGACGGTGGCGGCGATCTCCTCCACCGTCAGCTCGCGCGGGACCGGGTAGTCCTGCATGCCGTCCGGGGTGAAGCACTGGCCCGCGGCGGCCACCGGGGAGGGCGCGACGGACTGGTGGGCGCTCTCGTAGAGGGAGGGGTGGCCGATGCGGCCGGAGTGCATCAGCTGCACGACGATCTTGCCGCCCTTGGCGTGCACCGCGTCGGTGACGGTGCGCCAGGACTTCACGTGCTCCGGGTGGTGCAGGCCGGGGGTGTTGAGGAAGCCCTGGCCGACCTGGGAGGGCTGGGTGCCCTCGGTGATGATCAGGCCGGCGCCGGCGCGCTGGGCGTAGTACTCGGCCATCAGCTCGGTGGCGTCGCCGCCGGGCGTGGCCCGGTTGCGGCTCATGGGCGCCATGACGAGCCGGTTGGCGAGGGTGATCTTGCCGAAGGAGACGGAGTCGAACAGCGAGGTCATGATCTTCCTTTTCCGGTTCAGGAGGTGGCGGTCAGGTGGCGGGCGTGGGCGGCGGCCAGACGGCCCCCGACCTCCGCCGTGGAGATGAGGACGGCCATGTTGGCCTGGGCGGTGCGGCCCCCGGTGGCCCGGTCGACGGCGTGCATCAGGTACTTGGTGAGGCCCTGGCCGGTGACGCCGTCCCGCTCGGCCTGGGCGAGCGCGTCGGTGATCGCGGCCTCGGCGACGGCGGGGTCGACGGCGTCCTCGGCGCGCGGCGGGGTGGTGACGACCACTCCGCCGGGGTGACCGGTGGCCCAGTGGGTGGTGACGACCCGGGCGATGAGGTCCTCGTCGTCGATGCGGTGCGGGGCCTTCACACCGCTGGAGGCGCAGTAGAACGCCGGGAAGTCGTCGGAGCCGTAGGAGATGACCGGGACGCACTGCGTCTCCAGGTACTCCATGGTCAGCTTGAGGTCGAGGATCATCTTCGCGCCGGCGCAGACCACGGCGACCTTGGAGCGGGTCAGCTGGATCAGGTCGGAGGAGATGTCCATGGTGGTCTCGGCGCCGCGGTGCACCCCGCCGAGGCCGGCCGAGGAGAAGAACGGGATCCCGGCCAGTTCGGCGGCGACCAGCGAGGAGGCGACGGTGGTGGCGCCCCGGCCGCCGCGGGCGAGCACCACCGGCAGGTCCCGGCTGGAGACCTTCGGGATGCCGGACCCGGAGGCGAAGCGCTCGATGTCCCGCTCGGTCATCCCGACCCGGATCGCGCCGTCCTCGACGCAGATGGTCGCCGGGACCGAGCCGCCCTTGCGGACCGCGGCCTCGACCTGCCGGGCGGTCTCGGCGTTGTGCGGGTAGCCCAGTCCGTGCGTGATGACGTTGGACTCCAGCGCGACGACCGGGCGGCCCTCGTGCAGGGCCTCGCGCACCTCTTCGGTGTGGACGAGCGGGATCGCGGGGCTGGTGGGGCTCATCGGTTTCCTTCGGTCGGGACGGGCTCGGAGTAGTGCGGCTGCTTCCACAGCAGGTGGGCCTTGGCCTCGATCTCCGGGGTGTGGACCTCGGTCGTCCACACGGCGGGCTCGACGGGCTCCACGGCGATCGACACCGCGCCCGGTTCGACGCCGAACACCCGGGTGACGGTCCGGGTCAGCGCGGCGGTCAGGTCGGCCTTCTCGGCCTCGGTGAACGTGCGCGGGAAGTGTTTGATGCTGACGTGCGGCACGGCAGCGGACCTTTCGAGTGCGAGGGGGACCCCGCCCCGCGCCGGGGGAAGTCGCGCGGGGCGAGGAGCTTGGGTCGGGATCGTCGGCCGGATCGCGTCAGGATCCGTGCGGGATCACCCGTGGAACGTCACGTGCCGGATGCGGCCGATGAGTTCGTCCACGCCGTGCTGCTTGAGCACGCTGTAGTGGTCACCGTCGAGGTCGATCACCCGGGGCGGGCGGGCGGAGTAGCCGGAGCTGTTCTCCAGGAAGGAGTAGTCGTCGCCGCGCGCCTTGAAGATCGTCACCGGTGCGTCGATCCGGCGCTCCCGCAGTTCGCGGAAGCTGTACTCGAACTCGTAGGTCTCCGCGACGATCCGGGTGATGCGGCGGATCGTGCCCTCGTCGAGGGCGGGCATCCGGTCGTGGACGAAGGAGACGAAGGAGTCCTCGTCGGTGACCCGGCGCAGGCAGGCGTCGACGGCGGGGCCGTGGGCGGTGCCGGCGAAGACGGAGAACAGGATGGTGAGGTAGGCGGGGTTGGCGAAGGAGGCCTCCCGGCCCCAGCGTTCGGCGCCCTTCACCCGTACCTCGGGGTTGCCGGGGCAGATCAGCAGCAGGTTCTCCACCTTCTCGCCGAACTGCTCCAGCTGCCAGGCCGCCTCGAAGGCCACCCGGGCGCCGAAGGAGTAGCCCCACAGGGTGTACGGCCCGGACGGCCGGCTGCGGCGGATCTCCGCCACGTCGGCCATCGCCATCTCCCGGATGGTGGGGTACGGCACCTCGCCCGGGTTGATGCCCTGCGCCTGGACGCCGGTGACGGGGCGGTCCAGGCCGACGCCCTGGGCGAGCAGCCGCAGGTTCATCGGGTAGCCGCCGAGGCCGGGCCAGACGAACACGGGGTTGCCCGCGCCCTCCTGGTGCAGCGGCACCAGCCGGGAGCTGCGGGCCGGGGCGCCGCTGTCGATGCGGGCGGCGAGGTCGGCCAGCTTCGGCGTCTCGAAGATCACCTGGAGCGGCAGTGCGGCACCGAACTCCTTGTTGATCCGGTTCACCAGCGCCACGGCGTGCAGGGAGTTGCCGCCCGAGCCGAAGAACTCGTCCTCGGTGGAGACGCTGTCGTACTTCAGCATCCGGCCCCACTCGGCCGCCAGCCACTGCTCGGTCGGGGTCGCGGGGGCGACGTACACGGCCGAGCCGCGGGCCGTGACGACCTCCGGGAGGGCGGCCGCGGCCTTGGCGTCGATCTTGCCGTTGGCGGTGAGCGGCAGCTCGTTCACCACGACGACCCGCGCGGGGATCATGTAGTCCGGCAGGAACTGGGCGAGATCGTCGCGGATCATCTCGGCCGGTCCCTTGGTGTGCACCGCGTCCTCGGCCATGCCCTCGTGCGCGGCCTGCTCGGGGGTGATGCGGCCGCCGACGAAGAAGTACGAGGCGGGGGCCGGCGGGATCCCGGCCGCGGCGAGCAGGTCGTCCAGTCGCCGGGAGGCGGGCAGCGGGTTGCCGGTCTTCGAGGAGTAGCCGGAGGACATGAAGCCCGTGCCGGGGGTGCGCTGGAGGCGGTGCAGCAGGGTGCCGAGCACGATGTAGTGCCGCCAGTCGTCGCTCGCCCGGGAGACCGCGCTGATGCCGAGGGACGACCGTTCGTAGACGCCCTGGTTGATGGCGATGACATGGCGCCGTTCCACCACCTGCTCGCCGAGCGGCTCCAGTTCGCCGTCCCGGTGCCGGTACAGGCCCGCCGGGAGCCCCGCGACGCGGTCGCCGTGCGCCTGCACGAACAGCTCCACCTCGTCGGGCCGGGGCCGGCCGTGGTACGGGGTGACGGCGAAGGTGCCGAGGTAGTGGTCGTCGGCGTCGGCGTCGAGCCGGGCGGCGACCGACGCGTCGAAGCCCTCCGGTTCGATGGTCAGGCCGTGCCGGGGCAGCACCTCTTCGAAGACGCCGAGCATGTGCCCGGTCTCGAACTCCAGCACCTCCACGATGTTGTTCTTGTAGACGGGCTCGATGGCCTGCCGCCTGCCGAGGAAGTGCACCTTCAGGGGCGAGCCACCGCTGCCGGCCGCGTCGCCGACCCGGACCAGGGTGTGGTCGACGGGGTGGTGGTAGTAGACGCCGGACAGGCCGAACAGGCCGTCGGTCTCCAGGTACAGCTGGGTGGCGTACAGGGCGCCCGGTGAGGCGTAGACGTACTTGGGCAGCAGCCGCTCGGCGCTGCGGAACGGGCCGAACCAGCGCAGGATCGTGCCGAGTTCGCCGAGCGTGAGGTCGCCGGGGGTGCGCGGGGCGGCGGCCTCGGCGGGGCGCGGGGCCAGCAGGGCGCGCACGTCGTCGACGGTCGTCGGGCCGCCGTCGTAGAAGCGGTAGGTCTTGCGGGCGAAGGCCGTGCGGCGCTGCTCCTCGGTGCCCTCGGCGCCGGGCAGCGCGGTGACGGGCCGGCCGGCCAGCCGCTCCGGCGGGCGCAGGCCCGGGTTGGACAGCTGGGCCTTGACCTGGAGCTTGGACGCCTTCGACTGGTGGTGGGCGGCGTCGTCGCGGCCCTGGTCCATGACCGCGGCCGTACGCTCGTTCAGCTCCACCGCGGCGACCAGGGTCCGGCCGCCGGTGCGGGGGTCGTCGGTGACGACCGCGGCGGCCCGGCGCACCCAGGTGTGCTCCTCGATCCGGGAGGCGACCTCCTCCAGCTCCACCCGGTAGCCGCGCAGCTTGACCTGGTTGTCGGTGCGGCCCATGAACTGGATGGTGCCGTCCGGGTTCCACTGGGCGAGGTCACCGGTGCGGTAGAGGCGCTCGGTGGGGTTGAACGGGGAGACGAGGAAGCGTTCCCGGGTCACCTCGGGCAGCCCGATGTAGCCGCGGGCCACCTGGACACCGCCGATGAACAGCTCGCCGCTCTCGCCGATGTCCACCGGCTGCCGGTTCTCGTCCAGGATGTAGCAGGTGACGTTGTCGGCGGGGACACCGACCGGGAGGATCGCGGGGGACGACTCGTCCAGCGCGTCCGGGTCCACCCAGTGGGAGGTGGCGTTGATGGTCGTCTCGGTGGGGCCGTAGAGGTTGACCAGGGAGACGCCGGGCAGCGCCTGGAAGAGTTCCTGGGCGAGGGCCCGGGTCAGGGCCTCGCCGCCGGAGAAGACCCGGGTCAGGGAGGTGCAGGCGCCGAGTTCCTCGGTGTCCACCAGGGCCTGGAGCAGCGTCGGGACGCCCTGGAGGGCGGTCACCCGGTGCTCGCAGATCATGGTGATGATGCCCTCGGGGTCGCGGTACAGGCCGGGGCCGCCCATCACGACCCGGGAGCCGACCGCGCAGGCGAGGATCTCCCACTGGGCGGCGTCGAAGCTCATCGGGGTCTTCTGGAGGATGGACACCTCGGGGCCGAGGTGACCGCAGTTGTCCAGCCAGCGCAGCTGGGAGACGATGCTGCGCTGCTCGATCATCACGCCCTTGGGTTTGCCGGTGCTGCCGGAGGTGTAGATGACGTAGGCGAGCTGGTCGCCCTGCGGTAAGGCGTCGGGGGCCGGGGCGCCGGCGGCGGGGCAGTCGTCCAGGGTGACGACGGTGGTGCCCTCGGGGACCAGCCGGCCGAGCCGCTCGCGCAGCCGCGGCTGGGTGACGACGACCCGGGCGCCGGAGTTCTCGAGCATGTACCGCAGCCGGGCCTCGGGGTAGTCGGGCGACAGCGGCAGATAGGCGGCGCCGGCGGTGAGGATGCCCCACACACCGGTGACCAGCTCGGCGGAGGGTTCGGTGTAGAGGCCGACGCAGGTGTCCGGTACGACGCCGAGCGCGGTCAGGCGGGAGCCGAGACGGTCGGCCTCGGTGGTGAGTTCACGGAAGGTGAGGTCGCCGCCGGCCGCGGTGACCGCGATGTCGTCGGGGCGCAGCCGGGCCTGGTGGTCCAGCAGGCTGCGCAACGACGCGTGCTTGAAGAACACGCCGGATATAGGTGCCTGGGTGTTCATGTTCTGTGTGTCCCCCCGAACGGTTTGGTGGCCTAGACCCGGCTCGTGGCACGGGTCGTAGGCGCCTTTGATGTGGTGTCTCTCTTACGGGTGCGGCTGCGGGGCTGGGCGAGGACGACGGCACCGATCACGGCGGCGCCGCCGAGCAGCTGGAGCGGGCGCAGGGTCTGATCGAGGAAGAGGTAGCCGAGGACGGTCGCGCACAGCGGCGAGGCGAAGGACAGGAAGGACGCGGCGAGCGCGGGCAGCTTGGACAGTCCGCGGAACCACAGCACGTAGGCGATGAGCGCGCCGATGATGCAGAGGTAGGCGAAGCCGCCGATGTTGCGCCAGGTGAGGTGGTCCGGCAGGTCCTCGCTGGCGAGGGTGACGGGCAGCAGGGCCAGTCCGCCGACGGTGAGCTGCCAGCCGGTGAAGGTCAGCAGGTTGACGCCCTCGGGGCGCCCCCACTTCTTGGTCAGCACGATGCCGGAGGCCATGCACAGGGCGCCGAGCAGGCCCGCCAGGACGCCGATGCCGTCGAGGCCGGCGTGCGGCTGGAGCACGAGCAGGGCGACACCGGCGGCGGCCAGCAGACAGGAGGCGATGTGCAGCGGCCGGATGCGGTCCTTCAGCAGGACGGCGCCGAGCAGGAGCACGATCATCGGCTGGATGGACATCACCAGCGCGGCCACTCCGCCGGGCAGGTGGTAGGCGGCGAGGAAGAGGAAGTAGAAGAACGCGCCGATGTTCAGCACGCCGAGCACGACGGCCCGCCACCACCAGATGCCCTGGGGCAGTTTCCGGGTGACCAGCAGCAGGATCAGGCCGGCCGGCAGCGCCCGCAGGGTGGAGGCCAGCAGCGGCCGGTCCGGGGGCAGGAACTCGGTGGTGACGAGGTAGGTGGAGCCCCAGACGGCGGGGGCGAGGGCGGTGACCGCGGAGGTCGCCGCGAGGCGTTGACTGCTCACTTCTTGGCTCCGGAATCGGTGGTCCCGAAGAAGCGGTCGCCGAAGTCGCCGATGCCGGGGATCATGAACGCGTGCTCGTTGAGCCGGTCCTCGATCGCGCTGGTGACGATCTTCATGCGGGGCCGTTCCTGGGCGACCCTGCGCAGTCCTTCGGGGGAGGACAGGAAATTGACCATGACGATGTGCTCCTCGCGCACCCCGGCGTCGATCAGCACGTCGACGGCGGCGAGCGCGGATCCGGCGGTGGCCAGCATGGGTTCGAGCAGCAGCACATGGCGCTCGGCGATGTCGTCGGGCAGGTGCTTGTAGTACAGGTGCGGCAGCTTGGTCCGCTTGTCGCGCTGGATGAGGATCTTGCCGATGCGGATGCCGGGGTGGATGTCGCGGAGTTCGCTCTCCATGGCCTCGCCGGCGCGGATGACGGGCACCGCGCAGATCTTCGAGGCGAACTCGAGTCCGTGGTAGGTGGCGCCGACCGGGGTGGTGACCTCCTTCTTGGTGAACGGCAGGAGGTCGAGGCCGTGTTCGAGCAGCAGGCGGATGACCCGGCGCGCGTAGAAGACGAACTCGGCGCGGGGGCAGTCCCGGTCCCGGATGATGGTGTGGATGGCGCGCAGCTGGTCGGTCTGCGGGATGAGATGCACGTTGTGGCCCGTGGTCACGTCGGACTCCTCGGGGTCGGCTGTCGACGGGTACGCGGGTGACGGGGGGCGCCCGGATCGTGTCGCGCGCGCAGCCGGGCGCCCACCCGGCGGGATGCTCAGCCGATCTCGTCGAAGGCCCGGCGGGCCTCGGCGACGAACTTCGCGACCTTGGCGCGGTCCTTGCGGCCGTCGGGGCCCTCCAGGCCGGTGTGCGCGTCGACCGCGGCGGGCCGGACCGCGCGGATCGCGTCGCCGACGTTCTCCGGGTTGAGACCGCCCGCCATCATCAGCGGCTTGGGCGAGCGGCGGACCAGTTCGGCGGAGACGTTCCAGTCGTGGGTGAGTCCGGTGGCGCCCTTGGCTCCGGTCCTCGGGTCGAAGGTGTCCGTGATGTACATGTCGACGTACGGGTGGGTGTCGTCGACCAGCTTCAGCAGTTCCTCGGCGTTGTCCTGCTTGACCACGAGGGACTTGAGCACGAACAGGTCGGGCCGCAGCTCCTTCAGCCGGCGCAGCTGGCCGGTCTCCACGTCTCCGTGCAACTGGACGGCGACGACGCCGAGTTCGGTGCAGAACTCGCTGATCTCGTCGGCCTCGGTGAGGTAGCTGATGAGCACGCCGGCGTGCGGGGCCTTCAGGCCCTTGATGATGGCGGCGGCGTCCTGCTCGGGGATGTCGTCCTTGCCGGACGGCAGGCGCAGCGCGAAGCCGAGCCAGTCCGCGCCCTCCCCGATGATCAGGTCGGCTTCGTCGGCGTCGATGACACCGGCGACCTGGACGAGCTTGTTGACAGTGGTCATGTGACCATTCCCCCCTGTGGGACGCGCGGGTGCGCGTGATGTGCGGATGTACCGTGCCGGTCCCCTACCGGCCGTACGTCTCCTACCGGCCGTACGTCTCCTGGTGGACCGTCAGCTCGGTGCTGCGGCGGCCGGGGTGGAGCCGGGTCTCGGCCGGGCGGCCGAGCGGCATGAGCAGGGCGATGTGCAGGTCGTCGCGGTCCGGGATGCCGATGGCCCGCTTGACCTCGGCCTCGTCCCAGCCGCCCAGCGGGCTGGTGGCCAGCCCGGCGGCGTGCGCGGCGATCATCAGGAAGGACGCGGCGATCATGGCGTCCTTGACGGCGTACTCGCGTTCGAGGCCGCGCCGGCGCGGGTCCTCGTAGAAGGCGCGCACGTCATCCGGCGAGGCCGCGGCGAACCGCTCCGACCACGCACCGCTGCGCCGCGCCTGCTCCCAGATGTCGCCGCGGTCCTCGCGCCAGGAGCCGGACTCGGCCACGAAGACCAGGGTCACCGGGGCCTCCTGCGGGTGCGGCTGGCCGCCGGTGGCGGCGGTGAGCGCCTTGCGGCCCTCCTCGCCGGCCACGACCACGATCGACCGGGACTGGAGATTGAAGCTCGACGGCGCTTCCAGGGCGAGTTCCACCAGTTCCCGCAGCAGCTCGGCGGGCACGGGATCCGGCAGGTAGTGACGGACGCTTCGCCGGGAGCGGATGATTCGGGACACGGTGGCGTGGTCCGCGGAAGGAATACCCACAGCTAGACCCCCCATCTTTCGACGTCGAACTATCTGGCATCGAAAAGGTATGACACCCTCTAGCCTGGGGTCAAACAGTTCCACGTCGAATTAATCTCGATGAAGCAAAGTGAAGGTGAGGTGACCAACATGCGCGACAGCGTCGACGAGTTCCTCGACCAGTGGGCCGCCCAGCGCAAGGACCTGGATCTCGACGCGATGGGCGCGATCGGCCGGGTGCTGCGTCTGTCCCGGGTGGTCAGCACACAACTGAAGGACTACTTCGCGCAGTACGGCATGGAGACCTGGGAGTTCGATGTGCTCGCCACGCTCCGCCGCAACGGCCGGCCGCTCACGGCCAAGGAGCTGGCCGCCAGCGTCATGATCGGATCGGCCGCGCTGACCAACCGCATCGACCGCCTCGTCGGCCGCGGCCTGGTCACCCGCGAGGCCGTCCCCGGGGACCGGCGCAGCCTGCACATCGCCCTGACCGACGAGGGCCGCGAGCTGGTCGACACGACCGTGCAGGGACATGTGCGCAACCAGCGCAGAATGCTCTCCGGCCTGGACGAGCAGGAGGCCGAGGAGTTCAACCGGCTGCTGCGCACCCTGCTGGTCTCCCTCGGCGACGTCCGCTGAGCCGAGCGGCACCGCACCGCGGGTGATCATCCCGCGCCGAGCTCCTCCCGCGTCCGCCGCGGGGCGCCCCCATGTGGACAATGACCTGACCCGCGCCCCGTAAGATCGCCCGGGAGGATCCACCTTGGCGCTCAGCAGACGTACCTTCAGTGCCCTTGCCGGCTCCGCCGCGCTGGGGCTCGTCCTCGACGGCAGCGGCGGCACCGGTACGCCCACGGCGTACGCGGCGCACAGTGTGCCGACCGGCCCGGCGCCCGCACCGCCGAGGGCCGACGGAGCACGGCACACCATCGGTTACGACCGCTACTCGCTGCTCGTGGACGGGCGGCGGCTGGTGGTGTGGTCCGGTGAACTGCACCCCTTCCGGCTGCCGAGCCCCTCGCTGTGGCGGGACGTGCTCCAGAAGATGCGGGCGCACGGCTACAACGCCGTCAGCATCTACGTGGCCTGGAACTACCACTCCCCCGCTCCCGGGAGCTACGACTTCACCGGCGTCCGGGACCTCGACCTGTTCCTGCGCACGGCCGCCGAGACCGGGCTGTACGTCATCCTGCGGCCGGGGCCGTACATCAACGCCGAGGTGGACGGCGGCGGCTTCCCCGGCTGGCTCACCGCGACCCCGGGCACGGCCCGCACCGACGACCCGGAGTACCTGGCGCACGCCGACGAGTGGCTGACCCAGGTCAACCGCATCGCCCGCAGGCACCTGTTCACCCAGGGCACCGGCACCGTCCTGCTCTACCAGCTGGAGAACGAGTACGACGCCCACGTCCAGGACGGCGTCGGCGCCCGCTACCTGTCCCACCTGTACCGGAAGGTGCGGGCGGACGGCATCGACGTCCCTCTCTTCCACAACGACAAGGGGCGCAACGGCTACTGGACGCCGGGCTCCTTCGACACCGGCGGCGAGCGGGGCGGCTGGCTGTACGGCTTCGACGGCTACCCCTCGCCCGAGCGGACCCCGCCGGACTGGGGGCTGTTCGGGCCCGGCGGGCCGAAGGGCGGGGCCAGCGCCTCCCCGCACACCCCCGGCTTCGTGCCCGAGTTCGGCGGCGGCTGGTTCGACCCGTGGGGCGGGGCCTGGTTCGACGGCAAGGGGTACGCCGAGGCGCGGCGCACCCGGGACGCCGCCTACGAGCGCCGCTTCTACCTGACCAACCTCGCCAACGGCCTCACCCTGCACAACGTCTACATGACCTTCGGCGGCACCTCCTGGGGCTGGCTGCCCGCGCCGGTGGTCTACACGTCGTACGACTACGGCGCCGCGATCGACGAGGCGCGCACGGTGACCGACAAGATCGCGCCGATGCACCAGATCGGTCATCTGCTCCAGCGCGTGCCCGACTTCGCCAAGCTGGACCGGGCGGCGGACGTGACGGCCGAGGGCCTGAAGGTCTACCACCTGGCCAACCCGGACACCGGCGCCCATGTGTACGTCGCCCGCAACGACGGCACCGACCCGGTCACCACCGATCTGCCCACCGTCGAGGGCAGGCTGCGGATCACCGTGCCCGGCCGGGACGCCAAGCTGATCACCGCCGGCCTCGCGCTGGGCGGACGGACGCTGAAGTACGCCAATGTCTCGCCGGTGTTCTGTGTGCGGGCGGGCCGGCAGAACGTCGCCCTGTTCGCCGGGCGGAGCGGCGAGATGGCGGAGGTGGTGCTGAAGGCCCCGGTCGAACCGGACGCCCTGCGGATGGACCCGGAGGCCGCCTGGGGCTACGACGGCGAAGCGCTCCATGTGAACGCGCCGCTCGGCAAGGACGGACTGACCCGGGTGCTGGTGCGGCACGGCGAGACCGAGACCCCGCTGCTGATCCTCTTCGCCGACGACGCCGCCTCCGTCCGGGTGTTCCCGTACGACACCCCGTCCGGCACCCTGCTGGTGTACGGCCCGACGCTGCTGCGGCACGCCGAGATCAGGGGCGGGGAGGTGCATCTGACCGGTGACCTCACCGGCCCGACGGCCATCGAGGTGTGGGGCCCGCGCGGGATCGGCAGCGTGGTGTGGAACGGCCGCCCCCTGGCCACCCGGGCCACCGCCTCCGGCAGCCTGCTGACCGACGGTCTGCTGCCGGGCGTCCCGGAGCTGCGGCTGCCGGAGCTGGGCGGCTGGCGGATGCGCCGGGAGAACCCGGAGGCCGGCCCCGGCTTCGACGACTCCGGCTGGCGGGCCGCCGACCGCAGGACGTCGTACAGCACCACCCCCGTCCCGGCCGGGCAGCCGGTGCTCTTCGCCGACGACTACGGCTTCCACTACGGCGACGTCTGGTACCGGGGCACCTTCACCGACTCCACCGGCCTGGAGGAGATCTCGCTCGCCTACAGCACCGGCACCCAGGGCCTGCTGATGGCCTGGCTGGACGGCGAACCGCTGGGCACGCACCGGATGCCCGTGCCGGACAAGGACACCACGATCCGCAAGGGCACCTGGACGGCGACCGCCGTGCTCCCGGTCCGTGCGGCGCTGCGCTCCCCCGGCCGGCACGTGCTGTCGGTGCTGGTCCGGCCGATGCAGCACGACGAGGACGGCAAGGCGCTCGACACCCACAAGGCGGCCCGCGGACTCACCGCGGCCACCTTCAAGGGCGCCGCACCGGACGTCGACTGGCGCATCCAGGGCGCGGCCGCGCCCGACCCGGTGCGCGGGCCGCTGAACAACGGCGGCCTGTACGGCGAGCGGGAGGGCTGGCACCTGCCCGGATTCCGGGACCACGACTGGGAGCCGGTGGCCTTCCCGCGGACCGCCCGCTACCAGGGGGTGACCTGGTACCGCACCAGGTTCCGCCTCTCGGTGCCGGGCGACGTCGACGCGTCGGTCGGACTGACCCTGGACGACGACCCGTACCGGGCCTACCGCGCCCAGATCTTCCTCAACGGCTGGAACCTGGGCCAGTACATCAACAACGTCGGCCCCCAGCACACCTTCGTGCTGCCGAACGGCATCCTGCGCACCCGGGGCTCCAACACCCTCGCGCTGGCGGTCCTCTCGGAGTTCACCACGCTGTCGGGCCCCGGGTCCGTGCGGCTGACGCTGCTCGGCAGCGCGAGCGGCGGCCTGCCGGTCACGCCAGTCTGATCACGTTCCAGGACAGCGGCTCCAGTACGGCGGTGAGGGTGCCGTCCCGCAGGGCGGTGCCCTCGACGGGGTGCGGGGTGACCCGCTCCGGGTCGTCCAGGGTGTTGCGGGCGTCGGGGTCGGCGTCCGCGAGAGCGCTGTGCTCGGTGACGGCCGTCAGGTCCAGCCCGGTGAGCGCGACCTCCAGCGGCATCGCCTCGGTGCGGCTGCGGTTGACGGCGAACACCGTGACCGTGCCGTCGGCCGCGCGGACGGCGGTGGCGTGCAGCAGGTCCGTCTCGCCGTACTTCTTCGTCTCGTACGTCGGCGAGTCGACCCGGACGTCCAGCACCTGGCCCCGGCCGTACTTCGAGGCCTGGGCGAACGGGTAGAACGTGGTCTGCCGCCAGGCCGCGCCGCCCGGCTCGGTCATGATCGGGGCGATCACGTTGACCAGCTGGGCCAGGCAGGCGACGGTGACCCGGTCGGCGTGCCGGAGCAGGGCGATGAGGAGCGAGCCGAGGACGACCGCGTCCGTGACGCTGTAGTTGTCCTCCAGCAGGCGGGGCGCCTCGGGCCAGTCGTCCTGCCCGAGGGTCTTGGAGTACTCCTCCCAGCGGGAGAGGTACCAGACGTTCCACTCGTCGAAGGAGAGGTTGATCCTCTTCTTCGACTTCAGCCTCGCGCCGACGTGGTCGACGGTGGCCACCACGTTCTCGATGAAGGACTCCATGTCGACGGCCGAGGCCAGGAAGGAGTCCACATCGCCGTCGACGGGCTCGTAGTAGGCGTGCAGCGAGATGTAGTCGACCAGGTCGTACGCCTCCTGAAGGACCGTGGCCTCCCACTCGGCGAAGGTGGACATGGCCTGGCTGGAGGAGCCGCAGGCGACCAGCTCGACACCGGGGTCGGCCTGCCGCATGGCGCGGGCGGTCTCGGCGGCGAGCCGGCCGTACTCGGCGGCGGTCTTGTGACCGGTCTGCCAGGGGCCGTCCATCTCGTTGCCCAGGCACCACAGCCGGATGCCGAAGGGGTCCTTGTCGCCGTGGGCCGCGCGCAGGTCGGACAGGGCGGTGCCGGAGGGGTGGTTGGCGTACTCCTGGAGCTCCAGGGCCTCGGCGACGCCCCGGGTGCCCAGGTTCACGGCCATCATCGGCTCGGCCTCGGGGCCGAGCTTCTTCAGGAAGGCGATGTACTCGGAGAGGCCGAACCGGTTCGTCTCCGTCGAGTGCCAGGCGAGGTCCAGGCGGCGGGGGCGGTCCTCGACCGGGCCGACGGAGTCCTCCCACTTGTAGCCGGAGACGAAGTTGCCTCCGGGGTAGCGGACCGCGGTCACGCCGAGTTCGCGGACCAGCTCCAGCACGTCGGTGCGCAGGCCCTCGGCGTCGGCCGAGGGGTGGCCGGGTTCGAAGATGCCGGTGTAGACGCACCGGCCGAGGTGCTCGACGAAGGAGCCGAAGAGACGCGGGTTGACGTCGCCGATCGTGAAAGCGGGGTTCAGGGTGAAGCGGGCGGTGCGCAAGATTCGCCTCCCGGGCTGGGTGTCGTGTGATGCGTCGGCCGGGTGCGGGTCACTGAGGCGCATCTGTTCGGGATTTCGGCGGCCGCTCGCAACTTCGAACGGGACCGTAGATTCGAACCGGCCGTCCGTCAATGGGGCGAACACAAGCTCACGGCCGGTGCGGTGGCGGATCCGCAGGTCGTTCCCCGTTGAACGATGTCGGGGGGATCGCATGACGCGGGCACATCCGCGCGCGTACTCTCGGACGAGCGGGCAGACCGGCGGCGAGAAGGGGGAACAGGGACCCATGGGCATCGCGGGCGCGCGCCGGCGAACGGCACGCCTGGCCGCACGGTTGCGCCGCTCCCGTCCCGGCTCGGCGATGCGCTCCCTGGCCGCCGACCTCGCCGCCGCCGTCCGGGCCCGGCCCGGACAGCCGAAGGACGTACGGGAGTTGTGCCGGGCGCTGTGCGCGGAGATGGGCGCGCTGCGCGGCGGCCGCCCGGTGGAGCTGCGCTTCGAACGGTTCCCGGACGAGATCGAGGTCACCGGACTGTGGGTGGAGTTCGCCGACTTCGACCTGGTCATCGTGGAGGAGCGGGCCGAGGCGGTGCAGCAACTGGTCATCCTGGGCCATGAGCTGTGGCATCTGCACGCCGGGCACCGGCACCATCACCTCGCCGGTGCCGGGGCCGCGGCGGCCCGGGCCCTCGCCGACGCGCCCGGCTGGCGGGACGCGCTGACGGTGGCCGCCCGCAACGGCTCCCGGGAGGCCGAGGAGGCCGAGGCCGACGACTTCGGCCACCGCCTCGCCGCCCGGTTCCGCACCCTCCTCGCCCCGCCCGGAGGCCCGCCCCTGGACCCGGTGCAGCGCTCTCTGGGCTATCGCGGACGCGAGACGGCGAGCGAGCCGAAGGGGCGCACCGGTACGGAGGGGGCGGACGGGGCGCCGGGGAAACGGGCGGGCCGGCTGCGGTGACCGGGCCGGCGTCGGACCCCGCGGGGCTCCTCCGCGAGCTGTACATCTCCTTCTGGATCCCCGCCGCCGTGCTCACCGCCGCGCTGGTGATCAGGCTGCCCACGATCATCCGGCTGTGGCGGGACCCGCTGCTGCGCGCGGTCGGCGGACTGCTGCTGCTGGCCTGCGCGGTCTTCGTCTTCTGCACCCCGTCCACGGTGGCCGCCGTCAACCGGCTGACCGGCGTGCCCAACATCTCGGCGCCCTGGTGCTATTCGCTGATCACCGCGTTCTGCGGGTCCTGTCTGCTGCTCCTCGTCACCTGGCGGGGCGGGCTGGGCAACGGATGCGCCACCGTCCGCCGGGCCGTGCGCTGGGTCGTCACGGTCTACTCCGGGGTGATCGTCGCGCTGTGGGTGCTGTTCCTGCTCGCCGACGCCCCCGTGGAGCGGGTGCGCGACCTGGACACCTACTACGCCAACACGCCGTACATGCGCGAGGAGATCCTGCTCTACCTCGTCGCCCACGCGGTGGCCGTGCTGATCACCAACGGGCTGATCTGGAACTGGGTGCGCACCGGGGACCTGGACGGCTGGCTGCGCGGGGCGCTGAGCCTGCTGGGCGCCGGATACGTGCTGAACCTGACCTTCGACGTGGTCAAGCTGACCGCCGTCACGGCCCGCTGGACGGGCCGCGACCTGGACTGGCTGAGCACCGACCTGGCCCCGCCGGTCGCGGCGGTGTCCGCGATCCTCATCGCGGCCGGATTCATCCTGCCGCACGCCGGCCAGTATCTGCACGACCGCTGCCGGGTCCGGCTCGCCCACCGCGAACTGGGGCCGCTCTACCGGCTGCTGCGCACCGCGCACGGCGAGGGTGTGCCGTTCCGGCTGCGCGCCACGCCCGAACTCCGGCTGACCCGGCGCGAGACGTACATCCGGGACGCGCTGCTGCCACTGGCCCGGTACCTGGACCCCGGTATGTGCGGCCGCGCGTACGACGCGGCCCGCGCCCTCGGCCATCCCCCGGAGCGGGCTCGCGCGCTGGCCGCCGCGGCGGCCGTCCTCGACGCCCTGGAGGCGAGGGGCCGTACGCCGAGGGCGTCCGGGCCGGCCGAGGCACCGGACACGACGAGCCTGCTCCGGGAGATCGGGGCGGTGTCCCGGGCGCTGCGCCGGCCGGCCGAGATCGAGGCGGTGCGCCGCCGTGCGGCCGCCCCGGCACGGACCGTCGCCGTGCCCGAGTGACGCACGGCATGGGCCGCGCCCGGGCCGCTTGTTAGCCTCCCGCAGTCGAACCGTCGTACGACAGGGAGTCCGCCCGTGCCCCGCATCGCCCTCGCCACCTACGACCCCCAGGGCAGCGCCCACAAGGACCGGGACCTGCCGGTGCTGGTGGCCGCGCTCACCGGCGCCGGAGCCGAGGCGGAGGCCCGGCACTGGGACGACCCCACGGTGCAGTGGGGCGCCTACGACCTGGTCCTCATACGCTCCACCTGGGACTACAGCTGGCGCGCCGGGGAGTTCGGGGACTGGGTGACACGGGTCGAGGCGGTGACCCGGCTCGCCAACCCGGCCGAGGTCGTGCGGTGGAACGCCGACAAGCGCTACCTCGGCGAGCTGGCGGCGGCCGGGATCCCCACCGTCCCCACCCGCTACATCGCCCCGGGCGAGCCGGCCGAGCTGCCCGCCGGGCACGAGTACGTGATCAAGCCGACCTCGGGTGCGGGCGCCCGCTTCGCCGCCCGGTACACGCCGGACGACCACGACACGGCGGTACGGCACCTCGCGCGGATGCACGCGGAGGGCTTCACCGCGATGGTGCAGCCGTATCTGCGCGGCATCGACGCCACCGGTGAGCGGGCGCTCCAGTTCTTCGGCGGCCGGCTGCTGCACGCCAGCCGCAAGGGCGCCGTCCTCGCCCCGGGCACCCCCTACGACGCGGAGAAGACCGCCCACCCGGACCTCACCCCCTGGCAGCCCACCGACGCCGAACTCGCCGTCGCCGAGAAGGCGCTGGCGGCCGTACCCGGCACCGCGGAGCTGCTGTACGCGCGCGTGGACCTGGTGGACGGCGAGGACGGCCGGCCGTGCCTGATGGAACTGGAACTGGTCGAGCCGAACCTGTTCCTCTTCCTCCACCCGGACTCCCTGCCCCGGGTGACCGAGGCGGTCCTCGCCGCCGCGGCCTGACCCCTCGAAGGCGGTCTCAGCGGCGGCCCCCGACCGCGGCCCGGCACGCCTCGGCGTAGTCCCGGACCAGCGGGCGGGTGGCGTCCTCCCGGCGCCAGGCCAGCACATAGCGGCTGGGGGCGAGACCGCGCACCGGGCGGGTGACGACGCCGCCCAGGGTGATCAGCGGGGCGTTGCCGACCGCGACCAGGCAGACGCCGAGGCCGGCGAGGAGTGCCTCGTACGTCTCCTCGGCCCCGGCGATCTCCGCGCCGATCCGGGGCGGCCGGCCGCCCCGGGCGTCCAGGGCGAGCCAGTGGTCGCGCAGCACACCGGCGCTGCGCGGCAGGGCCAGGAACGGCTCGTCCAGCAGGTCGGCGAAGTCGATCTCGGTGCGGGCGGCGAGCGGATGGGTCGCGGGCAGGGCGAGCAGCCGGGGCTCCTCGGCGACCACCGTCCAGTCGTAGCGCTCCTCCTCCGGCAGCGGCAGCCAGACGAAGGCGACGTCCGCCCCGCCGTCCGCCAGGCCGGCCGTGGGATCGTCCCAGCTCATCTGGCGCAGCCGGACGGTGACCCGGGGATGCGCGGCGGTGAAGCGGGAGCGGACGGCCGGCAGCAGCCCGCCCCGGCCCGGGCTGGTGCTCATGCCCACCACGAGCGTGCTGCGCTGCGCCGCCTTGGCCGCCTCCACCGCCGCCGCGCCCGCCGTCCACCCGGCCAGCACCTCCCGGGCGTGCGGCAGCAGCGCCTCGCCGGCCGCCGTGAGGCCCACCCCGTGCCGGTCGCGCCGGAACAGCTCCGCCCCCAGCTGCCGCTCCAGCGCCCGGATCTGCTTGCTCAGCGCGGGCTGGGAGACGTACAGCCGCTCGGCGGCCCGGGTGAAGTGGAGTTCCTCGGCGACGGTGACGAAGTAGCGCAGGTCCCGGACATGCACATCGGTGGTCATAGCCGATGGTTATCACCAGAGATCTTGGACGGGCAACGATCACGTGCCGCAGGCTTGATCCTGTCGAAGAGAGCACGAGGCACAGGGAGTTGCCGTGAACAAGGTGTGGCTGGTGACCGGGGCGAGCAGCGGTTTCGGACGGGCGATCACCGAGGCGGCCGTCGCCGCCGGTGACGTGGTGGTCGGCGCGGCCCGGCGCCCCGAGGCCCTGGACGGCCTGGTGGCCGCCCATCCGGACCAGGTGGAGGCGGTGCGGCTGGACGTGACCGACGCGGCCGCGGTCGAGGCGGTGGTCGCGGATGTGGTGGCCCGGCACGGCCGGATCGACGTACTGGTCAACAACGCGGGCCGGACCCATGTCGGGGCCGTCGAGGAGACCACCGACGCCGAGCTGCGGGAACTGTTCGACCTGCATGTCTTCGGGCCGACGGCGCTGGTCAGGGCGGTGCTGCCGCACATGCGCGAGCGGCGCTCGGGCGCGATCGTGCAGATGAGCAGCATGGGCGGGCAGATGTCCTTCGCGGGCTTCGGGGCGTACAGCGGGACCAAGTTCGCCCTGGAGGGCATCTCGGAGGCGCTGGCGGACGAGGTGGCCGAGTTCGGGATCAAGGTGCTGATCGTGGAGCCGGGCGCCTTCCGGACCTCGCTCTTCGGCTCGGGGGCCGGGGTCAGCGCGGACAGCGGGGTGTACGCCAAGGTGAGCGAGACGCGCGGCTTCGTGTCCGGCGGCGACGGCACCCAGCCCGGCGACCCGGCCAAGGCGGCCGCCGTCATCCTGGCCGCCCTGGAGGCGGAGCACACCCCGCTGCGGCTGCCGCTCGGCGACGACGGGGTGAGCGCGGTCCTGGGCCACCTGGACCAGGTCCGCGACGAGGTCATCGCCTGGGAGAAGCAGACGAGGGCCACCGCGTTCGACGCGTGAGGCCCGGCTGCGGCGGCCGGCGCCCCGGGCGGCTCAGCCCTCGCGGCCGGTGAGTGCCGTGCGCTGGAGGAGGCCCCAGGTGAACTCGGCGACCAGGTCGTGGCGGGTGCCGGTGCGGTCCGGGGCGGTGAGGGCCAGGGCCCAGCGGGTGGGGGCCGTGCCCTGGAGCGGGCGGGCCGGGGGGAAGGCGCGGGCGGCCTCGTCCACCGTGCAGGACCAGGGGGTGAGGTCCTCCAGGGTCTCCAGCCTGGGGGCGGGGGCGCCGGGCGCGCGCACCAGCCACTCGTTCCACACCGCGCCGTCGGGCCCGGCCAGCACCTCGAAGCGCAGGGAGGGCCAGAGGGGCAGGGCCCAGCGGCGGGCCTCGCAGTCGAGGTCGCCCAGGCGGCGCGGGACCACGGACTCGGGCGCGCCGAGGACCGCGCGGTAGGAGGCCGCGGCGGACCGGGACCGCCGGGAGTGGACCATCGCCTGCCACCGCTTGTTGGCCTCCCGCATGTCCGCCGCCGAGGCGCCGAGCGAGCGGCGGGCGTCCTCCACCAGCCCCGGGTTGTGGTCGGCCATGCGGCGCAGCAGCACCAGCTGGAAGTCGAGATCCATGCCCCCATGGTGCCCGTGATCACGGCCGTCGCCGCCGACCCATTGCCGGGGCCAGCACTCCCTGTTTAGCCTGTGTTCGTCATGCCGATCGCCTGTTGATATATCGAACGTGATGCCGCTCCAACTCCGGTATCTCGAACAGGCTGAACCAAAGGAGGGGGCCGGACGTGGGACGCCTCGTGCCTGCCGTGACCCGGGCTCTCGACATTCTTGAGCTGTTCCTCGACGGGGACGGGACGCTCTCCGCCCCCGACATCGTGCGCAGGCTCCAGCTGCCGCGCACCACCGTGCACGAGCTGGTGACCACCCTGGCGGCGCGGTCGTACATCGTGCCCGTACCCGGACAGCCCGGACGGTACCGGCTCGGGGTGCGCCCGTACCAGCTCGGCAGCCGCTACGCCGAGCAGCTCGACCTCGCCGCCGAGGGCCAGCAGGTGGCCCGCTCGGTCGCCGAGACCTGTGACGAGACGGTCCACGTGGCCATCCTCGAGGGCACCGACGTCATCTACATCGCCAAGGTCGACTCCACGCACGCGGTGCGCATGGTCTCGGCCGCCGGCCGCCGGCTGCCCGCCCACTGCACCTCCGTCGGCAAGATGCTGCTGGCCGCGCTGCCCGAGCAGGAACTGGCCGCACGGCTCCCGGACGACGCCGAGCTGGCCGCGATGACCCCCAACAGCATCACGGAACCGGCCGCGCTGCGCGAGGCCCTGGCCCGGATCCGGGAGCGGGGCGTCGCGGTGGAGAACCGCGAGTCCAACCCGGACGTGTCCTGCGTGGCCGCGCCGGTGCGCGACCGCACCGGCCAGGTGGTCGCCGCCCTGTCCATCTCCGTGCCGATGATCCGCTGGAGCGAGGAGCGCCGGGACGAGCTGACGGAGCTGGCCGTCAAGGGCGCCGCCGAGCTGTCGGAGCGGCTGGGCCACCGGAGCGTGGCATGACGGCGGCGTACGAGGTCGCGGTGCGGGCCGAGGCCCGGCTCGGCGAGGGCCCGACCTGGGACGCGGCGGCCGGCCGGCTGCTCTGGCTGGACATCCTGGGCATGCGCATCCACACGTACGACCCGGTCACCGGCCGGCGCACCAGCCGTACGACGGAACAGCACGTCGGCGCGGCCAAGCCCCGGGCGGGCGGCGGGCTGGTGCTGAACCTGCGGGACGGCGTGGGACTCCTCGACCCCGACGACACCTTCCGCTGGCTGCACCACGAGCCGGTGCCGGGCCGGCGGGCGAACGACGCCGCCGTGGCGCCCGACGGCTCCCTGTGGGCGGGCACCATGCGCTACGACGAGACCGCCGGCGGCGGCACGCTGAGCCGGGTGACCGGCGCGGGCGAGGTGCGGACGGTCCTTCCGGACGTCGCCGTCAGCAACGGCACCGGCTGGAGCCCGGACGGCCGGCTGATGTACTACATCGACAGCCCGACCCGCCGGATCGACGTCTTCGGCTACGACGGCGAACGCGTCCACGACCGCCGCCCGCTGGTGGAGATCGAGGAGGGCGCGGGCTTCCCTGACGGCCTGACCGTCGACGCGGCGGGCTGTGTGTGGGTGGCGCTGTGGGACGGGGGCGCGGTACGGCGCTACACCCCGGCCGGGGAGCTGGACCGGGTGATCACCCTGCCCACGCCCCGGACGACGGCCTGTGCGTTCGGCGGCCCGGGGCTGACCGACCTGTACGTCACCACGGCCCGCACCGGCCTCACGGCGCCGCACCCGCTGTCGGGCTCCCTGCTGGTGATCCCGGACGCGGGCGAGGGGCTGCCCCAGCCGGCCTTCGCGGGCTGACCGCCGCATCCGCCCGCCCCTCCCGGCCAGGTTCTCCGGGAGGGGCGGGCCGGTGCGGGCGTCAGTGCACCATGCCCACCTCGTAGTGGCCGGCGGGCTGGCGGGTGATGACGTTGCCGCGGTTGAAGGCATTGATGAGGGCGATCTGGGCCACCAGGGCGGCGAGCTGCTCCTCGTCGTAGTGCTTGGCGGCGTTGGCCCACACCTCGTCGCTGACCCCGCCGGCCGCGTCGGCGATCCGGGTGCCCTCCTCGGCCAGCTCCAGCGCGGCCCGCTCCGCCTCGGTGAAGACGGTGGCCTCGCGCCAGGCGGCGACCAGGTAGAGGCGGGTCGGGTCCTCACCGGCGTGCAGGGCCTCCTTGGTGTGCATGTCGACGCAGCCGGAGCAGCCGTTGATCTGGCTGGCGCGGAGCGTGACCAGCGCCCGGGTGCCGGCGGGCAGCGTCGAGTCCGCCAGGATGTGGTGGGCGGCGATGAAGTGCTTGAAGACCTTCGACATGACCGGGCTGGCCATCACGTTCAACCGGGCTTCCATGGCGGGCTCCTGCGACTCTTGTCGATCGTCTGCCGATCGGTTCGTTGCCTACGCTCTTTGGACGAGACAGCCCCGCGCTCTGTGACACCGACGGCTGTGACCTGCCTCACGGACTGATCGTCCCGGGTGGCGGTGTAGGAAGGAGGGTGTCCCCGACAGCCGGTCACGGGCCGGCAGTAAGGAGTGCGCCGCGTGTCCTCCCTCTTCCCCGCCCTGGCGGACGGACCGGCCGAGCACAGCGAGACGGGGGTCCCCCCGGACGAAGTCCGGGGGAGGGTCGCCCTGCGGTTCGGCGATCGGTCGCTGACCTACGGAGAGCTCGCACAGGCCGCCGGCGCGGTCGCCGCGCGGGTCCGGGAGGCCGGCCGGGTCGCCGTGTGGGCCACCCCGGAGCTGGAGACCGCCGTCGCCGTGACGGGCACGCTGCTCGCCGGGGCGGCCGCGGTGCCGCTGAACCCGAAGTCGGGCGAGAAGGAACTGGCGCACATCCTGGCCGACAGCGCGCCCTCCCTGCTGCTGGCCGCCCCCGGCGCCGAACTCCCCGCCGCGCTGCATCACGTGACGCGGGTGGACGTCGACGCCTCGGCGTCCGGAGCCCGGTTCGAGGAGCGGGGCGCGGAGGAGGACCCGGCGCTGGTCGTCTACACCTCCGGTACGACCGGGCCGCCGAAGGGCGCGGTGCTGCCCCGGCGGGCCCTCGCCACCACCCTGGACGCCCTCGCCGACGCCTGGCAGTGGACCGCGGACGACGTGCTGGTGCACGGGCTGCCGCTGTTCCATGTGCACGGGCTGGTGCTGGGCATCCTCGGCCCGCTGCGGCGCGGCGGCTCGGTGCGGCACCTGGGGCGCTTCTCCCCGGAGGGCGTGGCCCGCGAGCTGGGCTCCGGCGCGACCATGCTGTTCGGGGTGCCGACGATGTACCACCGGATCGCGGAGGCGCTGCCCGGCGACCCCTCGCTGGCCAAGGCGCTGGCCGGCGCCCGGCTGCTGGTGTCGGGCTCGGCCGCGCTGCCGGTGCACGACCACGAGCGGATCGCGGCGGCGACCGGCCGCCGGGTGATCGAGCGGTACGGCATGACCGAGACCCTGATGAACACCAGTGTGCGGGCCGACGGCGAGCCCCGGGCCGGGACGGTCGGGGTGCCGCTGCCGGGCGTCGAGCTGCGGCTGGTGGAGGAGGACGGCAGCGAGATCGCCGGGTACGACGGGGAGACCGTCGGCGAGATCCAGGTGCGCGGCCCGAACCTGTTCACCGAGTATCTGAACCGGCCCGACGCCACCGCGGCCGCGTTCACCGCCGACGGCTGGTTCCGGACCGGCGACATGGCCGTACGGGAGCCGGACGGGTATGTGCGGATCGTCGGCCGGAAGGCCACCGATCTGATCAAGAGCGGCGGGTACAAGATCGGGGCCGGGGAGATCGAGAACGCGCTGCTGGAGCATCCGGGGGTGCGGGAGGCGGCGGTCACCGGGGAGCCGGACGCGGACCTGGGCGAGCGGATCGTGGCCTGGGTCGTGCCCGCCGACCCGCAGGCGCCGCCCGCGGCCGAGGAGCTGGCCGATCACGTGGCCCGGCGGCTCGCCCCGCACAAGCGTCCGCGGGTGGTGCGGTACCGGGACTCGCTGCCCCGCAACGACCTGGGCAAGCTCATGAAGCGGGCGCTCACCGATGCCTGAGCGGCTCTCCGCCCGGGAGGTGCTGGGGTGCGTCGCCGATCCCGGCACCTTCACCGAACTGCCCAGCCCCGAAAGGCGGTCCGCTCCGGACGGCCCGCTCGGCTGGCAGGGTTACGACGCCTCGCGCGCCCGGGCCGCCGAGCGCACCGGCGAGCAGGAGTCGGTCGTCTGCGGCACCGCCCGCGTGGCGGGCACCCGGGCCGTGCTGATCGCCTTCGAGTTCGGCTTCCTGGGCGGCTCGCTGGGCGAGCGCACCGGGGACCGGCTGGTGGCCGCCTACGCCCATGCCCGGGAACACCGGCTGCCGGTGGTGCCGTTGATCGCGACCGGCGGCAGCCGGATGCAGGAGGGCATGATCGCCCTCACCCAGCTCCAGCGGGTGGCGCGCGAGTCGGTGCTCACCCGGGAGGCCGGGCTGGCGCAGATCGCCGTGCTGCGCGACCCCACCACCGGCGGCGGCTGGGCCACGCTGGGCGCCGGGGCGGACATCGTGCTGGCGCTGCCCGGCGCCCAGGTGGGCTTCGCCGGTTCCCGGGTCCGGCCGCCCGACGCCGACCCGGCCGCGTACACCGCCGAGGCGCAGCTGGCGGCGGGCGTGGCGGACGCGGTGGTGCCCCCGGCCGAGCTGAGGGAGGTGCTCGGGTCCTGGCTGCGGCTGCTGACGAGCCCGGCCGCCGAGGCCCCGCCGCCCGCCGCACTGGGCGGCACCTCACTCCCGCGCACCGGCGCGGACGCGGTCCGGCGCGCCCGCGCCGCCGAACGCCCCCACGCCCGGGCCTACCTGGACGCCTACTTCGGCCACCGGCTCGCCATCGGCGGCGACCGGTGCGGGGGCACCGATCCCGAGGGGATGCTGTGCGGGTTCGGCGCGCGGGACGGCCGTACGGTGGCGTACGCGGCGCAGACCGGCACGGCGACCCGGCCGGCCGGCTACCGCACCGCGGCCCGGCTGATCCGGCTGGCGGACCGGCTCGGCATCCCGGTGCTGACGCTGGTGGACACCCCGGGTGCCGCCAATGACGCGGAGGCGGAGCGGCAGGGCGCTGGGGCGGCCATCGCCGAGGTGTTCGGGGCGGTGGCGGCCGCCCGGGTCCCCATCACCACGCTGGTGGTCGGGGAGGGCGGTTCGGGCGGCGCGCTGGCGCTGGCCGCGCCCGGCAACACCTGGGTCACGCCGGACGGCTACTTCTCGGTGATCGCGCCGGAGCTGGCCGCGGCGATCCTCAAGCGCCCGCCCGAGGAGGTGGAGGCGACCGCCGGTCAGCTGTGCATCCGGCCGCAGGACCTGGTGGCGCTGGGCGTGGTCCGGGGCATCGTGGACCACCACGGGTCCTGAGACGAGCGCCATGTGCCGCTGTCTGCCCGTGTGTTGAACGATTCTGACCGGATGGTGCCCGGGATGTGACACCCGGGACACCGTCCGTAGCATGGGAGTCGGCCGACGAGTGGGTGTGCCGGGGAGACCCGGGGAACGGGGAGCGGGCGTCGTCATGGACAAGCTGGTGCAGTTCGAGACCGAGGACGGCGCACAGGTCGTGGTGGAGGGCGTCAGCGTCCTGCCCGGCGCGCGCCTCGTCTCGCGCGGCGACGGACCGGTGCAGGCGGCGCGCACCTTCGAGGGCGCGCTGGACGGCGTACGCGGGGCGGCCGCGGCGGCGCTGCGGGTCTTCCGGGACGGCAGCCTGCGCCCCGACGCGGTGGAGATCGAGTTCGGCGTACGGCTGTCCGCGGAGGCCGGTGCCGTCATCGCCAAGGGCTCGACCGAGGGCCATCTGGTGGTCAAGCTCAGCTGGTCCCCCGGTCAGTCGCCGGCGCACGGCACCCCCGCCGCGGCCCTGCCGGGGCAGACCGCGGCGGCGGACCCGGAGCCCGCCGAGCGGTGAGACACAGCGCCGCCTGGCACGCCCGGATCGTCTGCGGTCACGAGGTGGGCGCCGGCTTCCTCGTCACCGGCCGCCGCGTGCTCACCTGCGCCCATGTCGTCCGCTGGAGCGACAGCGCGCCGGTGACGGTCAGCTTCCCGCACGCCCGGGGGCTGGGCGAGCTGCCCGCGTCCGTGGTGTTCCAGGGCGGCTGGGCGGGCGCGGCCACCGACCCCGGCGATGTCGCCGTACTCGAACTGGACCGTGACGTCCCCCTCGCCCCGGCCGGTTTCGCGCCGCCCGACGCCGCCTACCGGGAGCCGTACCCCCGGCTGATCGCCTACGGCTTCCCCGAGGGCTACGACGAGGGCACGCTCGCCGAGTACCAGGCGGTCTCCGGGCAGTTGATCGCGGACGAGTGGCTGGAGCTGGTCGCCTGGCACGGGCACGGGCAGCCGCTCGTGGCCGGGTTCAGCGGGGCGGCCGCGACGCTGCCGGACGGCAGGGTGGCCGGCATGATCACCGCCGCCTCGGAGCTGCCGGAGGTGCGCAAGGGCCGGATGCTGCCGCTGGACGTCATGGCCCGGTACTGGCCCGAGCTGGGCGAGCTGGTGCCCACCCCCGGCCACCGGGACGACGCCCGCCGGCGGCTGTACGCCCTGCTGCGGCGGGCGGCGGACGGCGGCCGGGCGGTGTGCGACCCGCACCGGCTGTACGTGGACGTGGTGGGCCCCTTCGGGCCGCCCCTGCCGCCCGGCGGCTTCACCTCCCTGTGGGCGGCCGCCGCCTATGTGCAGTGGGAGGTGCCGGACCCGGACGCGGTGCACCGGCTCGCCGACCGGCTCCAGGACCTGCTGGACCCGGGGCAGCCGCAGCCCCCGGCGGCCGCCCCCGCTGCCGCCGCCCCGGCCGCTCCCTCCTGGTCGCCGGTCGTCGTGGAGATCGACCACAGCGGTGCCGGTCCCGACCAGGTGACCGTGGAGGTGTCCGCGTACCGCGACGGACAGCGCCGCCCGGTGGGCGCGCGCCGGCTGCCGCGCTCCGGGGTGCGGGCCTTCGTGCAGCACCGCATCGACGAGGCCCTCGCGCATCTCGCCCCGGACGCGGAGGAGCTGGTGACGTTCGTGCTGCCGCGCGAGTGGCTCAACGAGGCAGTGGCGCACTGGGAGTGCGGCGCCGACGACAGCACCCCGCTCGGCTGCGCCTACCCCCTCGTGGTCACCGACCGCGCCCGCCACCACAGCAACCGGCTGCGCCGCCAGCTGAGCCGGAAGTGGCAGAAGCTGGACTCCCGGCGCGCCGTCGGGCTGTACCGCGTCGCGTGCGACACCCAGGAGCGCCCCGCCGGCCTGCGCAAACGGCTGTGGGACGGCGACGCCGGGCTCGCCGGCTTCGCGGCCCCGCCCGCGGTGGCCCAGGAGCACTTCGAGGTCGGCCTCACCGTGCCCGTGCCGGTCCTGCTGTGGCCCCGCACCGGCTGCCCGCCCGACGCCCACACCCCGCCGGCGCAGCCGACGTGCGCCCCGGACGCGCCCGGCCCCGCGGACCCGCCCTGCCCCGGCACCGCGTTCCTGGACGCGCTCACCGACTCCGTCGCGGACGTCCCGCCGGCCGAACTCCCGCGCCATGTGCTGTCGTTACGGATGACCGCGGCCGCCGCCGACGAGCCGGACGCGCACTGGGCGAGAGACCTGCAACTGCTCTGGGACGATCCGCGCTGCTTCCCGGAGACCACCGCCAGCCTGCACTCGCCCGTCGCCTGACCGACCGTACGACCGCCCGCCCCGCCCCCACGGAGAAGAAGAGCCCATGCCCCTGTGGCCCGTCTACACCGGTACGAACGAGCCGCACGACGGCATCACCCGGCTGCCCCCGCCGCCGCCCTGGCGCGCCTTCGACGGCGGCCCCGTGCTCCCGGCGCCGGACGCGTCCGCCGACGCCTCGGCCGTCTCCCCGGACCGTATGCACCGCGCGGCGACCTACCAGGCCACCGAGGAGACGGTCCAGCTGGTCAACGCGGCCCTGTATCTGCGCCGGCCGCTGCTGGTCACCGGCCCGCCCGGCACCGGCAAGTCCTCGCTGGTGTACGCGGTCGCCCGCGAGCTGCGGCTCGGCCCGGTACTGCGCTGGAACATCACCAGCCGCAGCACGCTCCACGACGGCCTCTACCAGTACGACCCGCTGTCCCGGCTGTACGCAGCCCGGCAGCAGGCGGCCGCGGAGCAGCAGGGGGACGCGGCCGGCACCGGGGCGGGCGTCGAGCACCATCTGCGCCTGGGCCCCCTCGGCACCGCCCTGCTGCCGTACGGCCGGCCCCGCGCGCTGCTCATCGACGAGATCGACAAGAGCGACCTCGATCTGCCCAACGACCTGCTGAACGTGCTGGAGGAGGGCCAGTACGAGATCCCCGAGCTGGTGCGTGCCGCCCGGCTCACCCCGGACGGCGTCGCCGAGGTGCTGGTCGACGGCACCGACGACCGGGTCCCGGTGGCGCGCGGCCGGGTCCGCTGCCGCGCCTTCCCCTTCGTCGTGCTCACCAGCAACGGCGAGCGCGAGTTCCCGCCCGCCTTTCTGCGCCGCTGCGTCACCCTGCATCTGCGGCAGCCCGACGACCGGCACCTCGCCGAGATCGTCCGCGCCCACCTGGGCGAGCCCGACGGCCCCGCGCAGGCCCTGATCGACCGCTTCCTGGCCCGGTCCGGCGCCGGCGACCTGGCCACCGACCAGCTGCTCAACGCGATCTACCTGGCCCGCTCCACCGACCTGGACGCCACCTCCCTCGACCGGCTGGCCGAACAGCTGATGCCGTACCTGGGGCAGACCACGCAGTCCGATGTCTTCTGAACCCGCCGCCCCGGACGGCCCGGACGGCCCCGCCGACCCCCTCATCCGGCTGGCCGACGTGCTGGCCGCGGCCTCGCGCGGGGTCCGCCCGACCCCGCGCGAACTGGCCGAACTGCTCTGGCTGGCCCGGCACATGAGCCCGGACCCCGCCGCCACCCCGCCCACCCCACCCACCGCACCCGAGCGGGAGACCCCCGCACCCCCGCACCGGCCGCCACCGGCCGACGCACCCGCGCCGCCCCCGCACCCCGCAGCGGATCCCGCCCCCGCCCGCACCCCCCGCGTGCCCCTCCACCTGCCCACCCGCGGCCCCGCGGCCGCGGCGGAGCACCGGCGGCACACCACCCTGCTCGCCCCGGCGCCCCCGATGCTGCGCCACCCGCTCGCGCTGCAACGCGCGCTGCGCCCGCTGGGGCGGCGGGTCGACGCGCCCGTCGGCCGGGAACTGGACGAGCGGGCCACCGCCGACCGCATCGCCCGCCTGGGCGCCGCCCCCGAGTGGTGGCTGCCGGTGCTCCGCCCCGCCCGGGAGCGCTGGCTGCGGCTGAACCTGGTGTACGACGCCGGGCCCACCATGCCGGTCTGGCGCCCCCTGATCCGCGAACTGCACACCGCCCTGGCCCAGTCCGGCGCCTTCCGCACGGTCGCCCTGTACCGCGCCGCCGCCGACGGCACCGTGCGCGGCCCCGACCCGCAGCCGCCCGCCGACGGCCGCAGCGCCACCCTGCTCATCAGCGACTGCATGGGCCCGCAGTGGCGGGAGGGCCCCGCCGGCACCAGGTGGTACGCCACCCTGCACCGCTGGGCGCGCCGGATGCCGCTGGCCGTCGTACAGCCGCTGCCGGAGCACCTGTGGCGGGACACGGCACTGCCCACCACCGCGGGCCGGCTGTCCGCCCCGCACCCCGCGGCGGCCCCGGCACAGCTCACGTTCACGCCGTACGAGCAGCACGAGTCCCCGCTGTCCCGGGGTGCCGTGCCGCTGCCCGTGCTGGAGCCGGAGCCGGGCTGGCTCGGGAACTGGGCGGCCCTGCTCGCCGGCCCGGGCGGGGCGGAGTTCCCCGGCGCCGTGGCCGCGCTGGACCGTCCGCTGCCGGCGGACTCCGAGGACCGTACGGACGTGGGGCTGCTGTCCGCCGAGGAACTGGTGCTGCGGTTCCGGGCGACGGCCTCGCCCGAGGCGTTCCGGCTGGCCGGCCATCTCGCGGTGGGGCGGGCCGACCTGCCGGTGATGCGGCTGGTGCAGGCCGCCGTGGAACCGGACCCGCGCCCGCAGCACCTGGCCGAGGTCGTGCTCAGCGGCATGCTCACCGCCGTGACCGAAGGCCCGCCCGGCTCCTACGCCTTCCGGGACGGCGTACGCGAACTGCTGCTGCTCGGGCTGCCGCGCACCGCCCGCAACAGCACGACCGAACTGCTCGCGCGCGTCGGCGAGTTCATCGACCGCCGGGCCGGACGGGCACCCGGCGAGTTCCGCGCGTCGGTGCCGTCCGAGGAGGGGACCGGGACGGCCGTGGAGGGCGATCCGTTCGCCACGGTCAGCGAGGAGAGCGTGCGCCGGCTGTCGCAGCCGGCGGCCGGGAAGCTGTTCGCGGGGCGGTACCGGCTGCTGCGGGAGACGGGCGCCTCGGGGGTCGGCTGGCTCGCCGAGGACACCCGGGAGGCGGACACGCCCGTGGTGGTGTGCGTGTACCCGCCGGATCTGCGCACCGACTTCACGGACCTGTGCGCGCGGCTGCGCAGGGTGCGCCACCCCGGGATCGCCCGGGTCCGCTCCTACGGCTTCGCGGGCCGGACGCCCTATCTGGTACGCGACGTCACCCCCGGGCCCACGCTGCACGAACGCCTCGACGGCGTCCCGGACGAGCTGACCGCCGCCGAGATCGGCGCCCTGCTCCCGCCGCTCGCCGACGCGGTCCTCGCCCTGCACGCCGAGGACGGGCCGCGCGGCGTGCTGAACCCGCGGTCCGTCGCCCTCACCCCGGGCGGACCGGTCCTGACCTGCCTGGACTCCGCGCCCCTGGTGAGCGGAGGCCGCGCGAAGTCGCTCTGGGCCCTGGGGAACATCGTCAAGGCCCTGTCCCGCGGCAGCCTCGCCCACGAGACGGCCGAACTCCTCGCGGCGGCCGACGAGTTGCTCGACGACGACCCCGAATCCCAGCAGAGCGGTGCGCGTCGGCTGCTCCGGCGTCCCGCGCTCGCCACCCCGCCCCCCAAGCCCCCCGCCGACGGCCCCGAGATCCACTTCACGGCCGGTGAGCTGAAGGGGCGGCCGGAAGCGCGGATCACCCTGGAGGCCACCGTGCACGAGATCCTCGCGCGCGGCTCCCTCGGCCCCCGCCAGTACCGGGTGGAGGTGCGCCCCGACGGCTACCTGGTGCGCGTCGAACCGGGCGCCTTCCTGCTGCCCGTGCTGGTCGCCGTACTCCGCGAACTGCCGCACTCCCTCGACCGGCTGAAGAACCCGCCGCGGCTGCGCGTCACCTTCGGCGCACCCCCCGTCCAGCCGCCGCAGGCGGCCGCGGACGTGCTGGTCGTCGTGGAACCCGCGCTGTACGACGACTTCGCCGCCAGCTCCGCCGCCCAGGGCTCGCGGCGCTTCTGGCCGCTGTACCGCAACAACGCCCCGGACGCCCCGCCGGCCGCCTGGTACTGCCCGCTCGGGCCGCCCGGCTCGCCGAGGGCGCCGGAGCCCGCCGAGGACGACCTGGTGCAGGGCCCGTTCATCACCGACGACCTGCGCCGGCTGGGCATCCCCACGCCGGGCCGTACCGCCGTCGTGCACACGCGGCCCGACGGCCCGCTCACCCTGCTCGACCCGATCCGCCCGTACGGCGACCGCCCGCCCCGCCCGGAGACCTACTACTGGGTCGACCTCAGCGTGCACCGGGACCGGCACACCGTGCCCCTGCCGAGTTCCGGCCCGGGCTCGTTCACCGCCTCGGTGCAGCTGTCCTGGTACGTCGTCGACCCGGTCGCCTTCGTCCGCGGGGAGACCACCGACGTCCCGGGGACCCTGCTGGCCCATGCCCGGGATTCCGCCGCGCGCTTCACGCGCCGGCATCCGCTGCGCCGGGTGGACGCGGCCGAGCAGCAGGTCAACGGGGCGCTGCGCGGCGACTGGCCGGTGCCGGGGCTGAAGGTGTCGTGCACCGTGCGGCTGACGACCGAGGGAAAGCCGCTGCCGGAGCCGGTGCGGCCGGTTCCGGCGCGCCGCCGGCTGTCGGGCCTGCTGTCCGCCGCCCGGGCCGTGCTGATCGGCTTCGACGGGCCCCTGGTGCGGCTGTACACGGCACGGACGGCCCGCGAGAACGCGCTGTACCTGCTGTCCCTGGTGGCCGAGGACCGCGATCCGCGGGACGCGCTGGCGGGCCGTCCGCTACCGGTCGCGGACACCGCCGGCCGGGACGGGCTGACGCACCCGCTCGACGTCGTACGGGCCTTCGCCCAGGACCGGCTCGGCCCGAGGCTGCTGAACACCCTGGACGAGCTGGAACTGCGCGCCGTCCGCGACGCGCCGATGACCCACCTCGCGCTGCCGCTCGTCCGGGCCCTGCACCGGTCCGGCCGCCCGGTCAGCGTGGCGACGGACGTGAGCAGCCAGGCCATCCACCGCGCCCTGAACATCCATCAGCCGCCGTTCGCGGGCATCCACGGGCGCCGCCACGACCCCGGTCTGCTCACCCCCGACCCGGACTGTCTGCGGCGCGCCCTGACCGCCCTGGGGGCCGAGGCGGAGACGGCCGTCCTGATCGGCTCCTCGGTCTGCGAACTCACCGCCGCCCAGCAGCTCGGGCTGCGCTTCATCGGCTACTCCCCCACCGCCACCGGGCGCGCGCAGCTGCGGGAGGCGGGCGGCGACGCCGCCGTCTCCTCCCTCGAACCGCTGCTGGAGGCCGCCGGTCACCTCTGACGGGCCGACACACCGGTACGCCTCCCGCAAACCCCCCATTCAGCGGCGCCCCGCCCGGCCCTCTCCAGAAGGCGCCCGGCCCGCGGCGCCACGGAGGATGCAGGAAGAGGAAGCGGCCCGCCGGACCGGACGGGCGCACCCACGCCCGCGCACTCGGGAGGTTTTGCCGTGACCGTCAGTCTGGAGCAGTTGCGCCGCTGCCACTTCGCCGTCGACCTGGGGGCGGCCCGCACCCGGGTGTATGTGAAGGGCGCCGGTCTCGTGGTCGACCAGCCGTCCGTCGCGGCCGTGAACACGAAGACCGGCGCGCTCATCGCGGTGGGCGAGTTCGCGGAGAAGATGACGGGACGGACGCCGAGCTACATCAGGGTGGTCCGGCCGATCTCCGGCGGCACGGTGGTCGACATCGAGATGGCCCAGCGGATGCTGCGGCACCTCCTCGGCGACAAGATGCGCCGCACGCTGCGCCGCAACCTCCGGCTGCGGGCGGCGGCCTGCACCCCGCACGACGCCGATCCGCTGGCCCAGCGCGCGGTGATCGAGACGCTGGTCGGGCTGGGGGCGCGCCGGGTCGAGCTGGTGGACACGCTGATCGCGGCGGCGGTGGGCTGCGGGCTGCCGGTGGAACGCCCCGAGGCCACCATGATCATGGTGTGCGGTGCGGCCGCCACCCAGGTGGCGGTCCTCTCGCTCAGCTCCATCGTCACCGCCGAGCGGATCCCGGTGGGCGGGGACGCGGTGGACCACGCGATCGTGCAGCATCTGCGGCACGAGCACGAGCTGATGCTGCCCAGCCAGTCGGTACGGCCGCTGCAACTGGCCCTGTCCGGCAACGGTCTCACCCCGCACGGCCCGGCCCGCACCGAGATCCACGGCCGCGACGTGGCCACCGGTCTCGCGCGCAGCGTGCAGGTGGACACCGCCGCGGTACGCGACGCGATCCAGACCCCGCTGACCGCCGTGCTGGACGGCATCGGCAAGGTGCTGCGGCACTGCCCGCCCGACCTGGTGGCCGATCTCGCCGACCGCGGGATCACGATGGTCGGCGGTTCGGCGCTGCTGCCCGGCTTCGACCAGATGCTGCGGCAGGCCACCGGTATGCCGGTGCACATCGCCGAGCGGCCCGACATCTGCGCGGCGCAGGGCCTGGGCGCGATGCTGGAGGGCCGGATCGAGCCGCTGATGCTGAACCCGCTGGCCGCCTGAGCGGTACGGCCGAGAAGGGGTCTTCCCACCCAGCCCCCGGAGGCGTAGATTCCGCTTACCCCGCGACGGCGCCCCCCTGGGCGTCGGCCCGCCGATCCCGGGATGGCAGGCCACGCGGGGGCCAACGTATCGCCGAGCCGGCTTTGCGGACGTCCGTGGCCGGTCAGACCTTGGCGAGCCGGTCCACCAGCAGCTCCAGCCTCGGCTCGGCGTCCTCGGGCAGCAGGCGGCCCGCGCGGGTGAGGGTGGCGAGCCCGTGCAGGGACGCCCAGAACACCTCGGTGTACAGCCCCGGGTCGACCCCGTCCCCGGCGACCTCGGCCAGGGTCTCCAGCAGCGCGGCGAAGGCGTCCTTCAGCGGCTCCGGGGTGTCCTCCTGCGCGTACGGCAGGCCGCCGTCGAGCTGGAAGATGGCGTCGTACACCGCGGGGTTGCGCTCGGCGAAGTCGAGGTAGGCGCGGGCCAGGGCGGCGACCCGCTCGCGCGGCCCGGCCACGCCGGCGGTCGCGGCCCGCACCGCCACGGCCAGCTCGGTGGCGCCCTGGAGGGCGACGGCCCCGATGATCTCGCGCTTGCCGCGGAAGTGGCTGTACAGGACCGGCTGGCTGTACTCGATGCGCTCGGCGAGCCGGCGGGTGGTGACCGCGTCCCAGCCCTGCTGCTCGGCGAGTTCGCGGGCCGCCGCCACGATGAGGTGCTCCCGGGCGGCCCGTTCGCGCTCCTTGCGTTCCTTTACCGACATGCCCCGATCCTAGCACTGCTAGACAATCGAGCGGCAGCAGTACTAGCGTTGACTCGACAGCTAGCAACGCTAGTTCATCGGAGGGATCGTCATGCTCGGCACTCTCGAAGTCGTCACCACCGTCCTCGTCGGCCTGATGGTGGGGGTGGAGTTCTCCGTCGCCTTCGTCATGAACCGCATCCTGAACGCGCTGCCCGAGGACAGCGGCCAGCTCGGCCACGCCCACGGCGGCCGCATGCTCGGCACCCTGATGCCGTTCTGGTACATAGGCTCGCTCGTCCTCAGCGCGCTCTGGGCCGTCGCCGGATGGCACCACCACGGCGCCGGACTCGTCGTCACCGCCGCCGCTCTGCTGATCGTCAGCGTGGTGATGTCGGTGCTGCTGCTGGTCCCGATCAACAACCGGAACCGGACCTGGACCCCGGAGACCCGGCCCGCCGACTGGAAACAGCAGCTGGACCGCTGGGAGCGCTACCACTACGTCCGGGTCGCCGTCATCATCGCCGCCTTCACCCTGCTCGTCACCGCCCTCGTCTGACTCAGCCGCCGCCCCGGGAGAAGAGCCATGTCACTGAAGAAGACCAACACCGTCCTGACCGCCGCCTTCATCCTCTTCATCCTCTGGTTCGGGACGGAGTTCATCCTGATCCCCGAGACCCAGGCGCCCGGCTTCGGCCTGCCGAGCTGGCCGTCCGGCGACGGCGGCGGCTTCCTGATCGTCAAGGGAATCCGCGACGTCGTCCTGGCCCTGGTCCTGGCCGTCCTGCTGGTGACGGGCCAGCGCCGGGCACTCGGCTGGGTGCTGACGGTGGAGGCCCTCGCCGCGTACGGCGACATGGCCACCGTGCTGGCCCACCACGGTTCCGTGGCCACCGCGCTCGGAGTCCACGGCCTGACCGCGACCCTGATGGTGGTCAACGGCCTGCTGACCCTGGTCGAGACCCGGCGCGCCGGGTGTAGCCGCCGGTCCCCCGGGCAGGCGAGCGCCGAGGGACTTCGAGCAGCGAGCGAGGCGAGGACATGACCTCAGCGGCACGCGTACCGCACGGTGGACGGCCGGTCCCCCTGACCGTCGACGAGCACACGGAGGGCGACCGGACGGTCCTGACCGTGCGCGGCGAGCTGGTGCACGGCTGCACGGAAGCCCTGGCCACGGCCCTGGCCACGCTGCCCGCCGGCGTCACCCGGGTCGAGGCGGACCTCGCCGGGGTGTCCTTCATGGACACGGCCGGGCTCGCGTTCCTGGACACGCTGAGCGCGTACGGCCGCCGGTACGGCGTCGCGGTGACCGCCACCGGCTGGCGGGGCCAGCCGCACCGCGTCCTGGAACTGGTCAGCGGCGACCCCGCCGGGCCGCTGCACGCCGAGACCCCCGCCCGCCCCGCCTCCGCGGTGGCCCGGGAACGCGACGAGCAACTGGACGTACTGCGCCTGGAGATCGAACAGCTGCGCCACGCCCTCGACTCCCGCCCGGTGATCGACCAGGCCCGCGGCATCCTGATGGCCGCGCACTCCTGCACCCCGGAGCAGGCCTGGACGATCCTGCGGGAGGCCTCTCAGCGGTCCAACACCAAGCTGCGCCGGGTCGCGGCGGCGGTCACGGCGAGCGCGAGCCCCGACGGCCCGGCCCCGCCCGAACCGCTGCGCACCCAGCTGCGCTCGGCGGCGGCCCGGCTCACCCACTGAACGGTTCAGTACGGCAGGATGCGCCCCGAGGGCGTCCTGCGGTCGATCTCCTGCCCGCGCGGGGCGGCGGGCCGCCGGCTGACACGCACCCGGATCCGACGGTCCATGACGCCCTCCTCCTGCCGTACGGCCCGGCGGGTGGACGCCGGTTAGGGGGTGCGTGCCCAGGACGCGGGCCGTTCAAGCATGGACGGGTCAAGTCAGCTCCGGCCGGGACCGTACGGCGCGGCGGCCGGACGGTGACGCCGGATCAGCCCGTCGAAGCCGTCGTACAGGTCGCGGGCCCTGCCGGGCGGCGGCACGAAGGCGGTGACGAACCCGTCGGTGCGCTGGACCGTCACCACCTCGCCGGTACGCGGGTCGGCCTGGTGCCACACCCCGGCGAGGGCCGCACCGGGCACCCAGCCGGGCTCGGTCTCCGGCCCGCCGCGCCGGCCGCGCAGCACCCTGCGCCGGTAGCCCGGGAACAGCAGCCCCGGCAGCGTCACCACGACGAACAGGACGAGCAGCAGGCCGGCGACCGCGTCGGCCGCCCAGCGCAGCAGCGCGAGGAGGAGGGCGTAGCAGAGGGCGGCGACGAAGACCCACAGGCAGGCCGTGACGGCGGCGGGCGGCGCACCGCCCTTGCGCAGCAGGCCGAAGAGCACGACCGAGGCCACCAGCACCAGGACCGTCACACACCCGGCCTCGTCGCCGAACAGCCGCTCGGCGATCCGGCTGCCGCGCCGGTCCGCGCCGACGACGTAACCGTGCTCGTGGA
Source organism: Streptomyces sp. NPDC127190 (assembly GCF_042672505.1). Taxonomy (NCBI): domain Bacteria; kingdom Bacillati; phylum Actinomycetota; class Actinomycetes; order Kitasatosporales; family Streptomycetaceae; genus Streptomyces; species Streptomyces sp. NPDC127190. The sequence continues at coordinate 158,858 of NZ_JBHXVE010000015.1, read as the reverse complement.
AGCGGACGGCGACCCGGCCGCCCGGGGTGGCGCGCACGCCCGTGATCTCACGCATTCCGGTGCTCCGCATCCGACGCCCAGGCCCGCAGCGCCTCCGCGTGTTCCCGGATCAGGGACATCCGGGCCTCCCATTCCGACCCGCTCCGATGGTCGGGGTGGGCGGTGATCTGCCCCGCGTGCTTGCGGTAGGTGAGCCCGGTCTCGCCGATGAACCACCCGTCCGCCAGCGCGTCCAGACCGAGCAGCAGACCGGTGTCGCCGGAGGCGGGCAGCGCCATCCAGCCGCCCAGCAGCGCCAGCAGGGAGCGCCGTACGCACAGCGTGGCGGGGTGCACCCGGGGGCGGCGGTGCTCGGCCCAGAAGCCGAAGGCGCTGCCCCGCGGGAGCCGGCCCGGCTCCGGATCGCTCAGCTCGAACGACACGGTGCTGCCGTCCTCGAGGAGATCGACGACCCGGGACGTGGTCCAGCCCACCTCGGGATGCCGCTCCAGCACGGCGAGGTCGCGGGCGAGCGCGCCGGGGGCGAGCCGGTCGTCGGAGTCCAGGGTCTTGACGTAGCGCCCGGTGGAGCGGGCGAACGCCATGGTGCGCGCCACATGGGGACCGCCGGCCCGGGAGGCCGAGATCCGGATCCGGGGATCGTCCGCCGGAAGATGCTCCCGCGCCCGGACGCCGCCGCCGTCCTCCTGCACGCACCACTCCCATGACCAGCTGTCGGGAAGCTCCTGCGCGCGCAGGGACTCGTACGCCTCGGGCAGGAACCCCACGGCGCCGCCGTGCACCGGAGTCACGACCGAGACGATGTTCATGTGGTCTTTCATGGTCAGATCATCGCTGGCGGATCTCCGTGAGGATGGCGCGGGCCCAGTCGGCGGGGGCGGGGTTGTCCAGCCGGGCGGCCAGGCGGGCGGTGTGGCTGCGGCGTTCCGGGCGTGTCATCGTCACCGCGCGGTGCAGGGTGTCGACCAGGTCCTGGGGCGAGGCGGGGTCGGTGAGAAGGGCGGCGTCGCGGAGCTGGTCGGCGACTCCGGCGTGCCGGGACAGCACGAGGACCCCGCTGCGGCCGGTCGCGGCGAGCGCGGTGACGTACTCCTGGGCGGTGAGGTTCATGCCGTCGGCGAAGGAGGTCACCCAGAACACGTCCGCCGCCAGGTACTCCTCGACGATCCGGGCGAACGGCAGGGATCGCGGGATGTAGTCGACCGGCTGCCAGCCGGCGGTCGACCAGCGGGAGTTGAGTGCCGTGACGGCTCTTTCCAGTTCGGTGCGGGTGCCGTCGTAGGCGCGGATGCCGGGCTCCGGCGGAGGGCAGACCAGCCGGAAGCGGAGCCGTCCGCGCAGCGCAGGCTCGCGGTCCAGGAGGGCGGCCAGGGCGCGGATCTTGTGGACGGGTGCCTTCGCGTAGTCGAGGCGCTCGACCGAGAGCACGTTGATGCCGTCGCCGTCCGGGCGGGGCTGGGCGCGGCGCGCGCACCTCTCGACGGCCTGGCGGTCGATGCCCAGGGGGTGCACCCCCGTGCGGGGCGTCCGCGCGGCTCCGGCCAGCAGCCGCCGGAAGTTGCCGGCATGGGCGTCGGTGTGGAATCCGGCCCAGTCGAGCTGGGCGAGGGACGTGCGGAGCTGTTCCCAGGCAGGCAGCGCGCGGAAGGTCTCGGGCGCGGGGAACGGTGTGTGATGGAAGAGGCCGATCCGCAGGTCGGGGCGGCGCGCTCGGAGCAGGCCGGGCACCAGCCAGAGGTTGTAGTCGTGCAGCCAGACCGTCGCCCCGGGAGCGGCGTGGTCGTCGATGTGGTCGGCGAAGGCGGCGTTGACCGCCTCGAAGTCGGCCCACTGGTCCGGGTCGTGGCGGACGAGCCACGGCATGGACATCAGGACGGGCCACAGCGTCTCCTTGCAGGCGCCGTGGAAGTAGCCGCTCCAGGTCTCCCTCGACACGGGCAGCAGGGCGAGCGGCAGCGTCCCGGGCGGTTCGGGAGGGGCGCCGACCGCGACGTCCGGACCGGCGGGTGCGGAGGGCTCCCGGGACGTGACGATGGCGGCCGTCCACAGGGCGTGCCGTGGTCCTTCCGCGCCGGGTCCCAGGGCGGAGGTGAGGGTGGGCAGGATGCCGTTCGGGCTGGCCGGCGGGCGCCAGCGCCCGTTGGACCAGTGGAAGGGCGGGCGGTGGTAGCCGACCACCTCGGGCGCGGGCCCCGGGATCCAGCCGAGGCGTTCCAGGGCGGAGAGGATCGCCGCCGCGCCCTCGAGCGCGGGGCGGTGCACCCGGTCGCTGACCGGCACGGCGGCGGACAGCGCGGGCTCCGCGTTGCCCATGATCACCCCGTGCGCCCCCAGCGTGAACAAGGAGAGGTCGTTCAGCGTGTCGCCGGCCACGAGCAGGGACGAGGCGGGCCAGCGGAGCATGCGGGCGAGCGCCCGTACCGCCGGCCCCTTGCCCGCCCCTTCGGGCAGGACGTCGAAGTAGCGGTCCGCCGAGTACGTCCAGGTGCACCCCAGTTCCGCCACGGCGGCCCGGAGTTCGGCTGTCAGATGCTCGGGCGGCAGAAAGAACGAGCACCGGCCGTCCTGGACGACGCCCTCCTGGTAGACCAGCGCGGGGAACCGGCGGAGCGCCGCACGCACCAGGTCGGCGCCGGGCCAGCCCTTGCGCAGCCGGTCCTCGAGGTCTTCGAGATGACGCATGCCGGCGGCGTCGGCGACGCTCGCTCCCACGTCGGCGACGATCCAGCGGGGCGCGGGCACCCAGGGGTCGCGTTCCAGGACGGCACGGACCGACGGCACCGAACGGCCGGTGGCGAACACCACGGTGATATCGGTGTGCTGCGCCAGGACGCGGTGCAGTCGCCGGCGGGCGCGGTCGTCCCCGCCCAGCAGCGTGCCGTCGAGGTCGGTGATCAGCACGCGGGGGGCCGGGGGCTCGGCAACGGCCGGCCGGGGGCGTGCGGCGGTGGGTGGCGTGTCGGCCATGGGTGTTCCTCTCCGTACAACAGAAGGGGATCGCCGGCGGGCGGCTCGCAGGGCGGAGCGCAGGACGCCGGGGAACACACCCCTGGTGCCTGGACGTGCCCGAGGTCTGCGCCGCTTCCGGGCTAAGGCGCCGTCAGATGCGGTACGTCGCCCTCGTACGCACGGCCGTCCGCAACCGGCCCCCGGCCTTCGAGCCATTCGCGCAGCCCGTTCGCGTCGAGCGCGGCGCTGGATCCGGGCGCGGTGACCGAGGCCGTCCCGCAGGCGATGCCCGCGGCCAGGCAGTCGGCGAGCGGGGCGTCGTCCAGCCACCGGTGCAGGAAGCCGGCGTTGAAGCAGTCCCCGGCCCCGGTGGTGTCGACGACGTGCACGTCCGGTGCCCCGCGCGCCACCCGGAGACCTCCGGACGCGGCGACGGCGCCGGCTCCGCCGCGCTTGACGACCACCGTGGGCACCAGGCCGGCCAGCACGTCGAGCGCCTCCCGCACCCCGGCCGCCCCGGTGATCCGCAGCGCCTCCGGCTCGTTGGGCGCGAAGACGTCCACCTTCTCCAGCACCTCGCGTACCGCCGGCATCCCCACGTGCCCGGCGTAGTCCTGACAGTCCATGAAGACCCGGGTGCCATGGCGGGAGGCCGCGTCGAGGGCCGCGCCGACCTCGGGTCCGTACTGGAGGAACGGCAGCACCAGCAGGGCCGGGCGGAAGGTGTCCACCAGCTCGGCCAGTGACCGCCGGGCCACCGGGTCCTCGTAGGCGATCATCGCTCTGTCCTGCGGCTGCGACAGCGCCACGGTCACGTTCCGGACCGGTCCCGCATGGTGCCGGAAGCCGCGCTCGTCGATGCCCTCGGCACGGGCGGCGGCGAGCACCTCCCGGCTGAAGACATCGGTGCCGAAGTCGGCGGCCCACACCACCTCGCGCCCCAGCCGCCGCATGCCCATGGCCGGGGTGAACGCACCACCGGGCACCATGCCCAGTCCGCCGGCCCACACCTCGGAGCCGGAGGCGACCGGCCCGGTCAGTTCCCGGAAGACCAGATCGACGGAGTACGCCCCCACCACCAGGACCGACTCCCCCGCATCCGCGGGGCGACGGTGCGTCAGATCCGGCTCATAGGTCATGACTCGAACCCTGGGCACTTGCAACCAGTAGTAAACTAGTGACTAATAGTGATGACCCGATGGGGCCCATCAATGGCTCAAGGTCGACGAGCGAGCAGCCACCGGAGGCCCTATGTCCCCGACCGATCCGGCCTTCCAGGAGCTGCTGGCGGTGGTGCGCAGCACACCCCAGGAGGCGGTCGACCATCTGCTGCGGAGCGACGACCCCCATGTGCGCAGGCTCGCGCGCGCGATCCGGGACGTCCGGCGGGACGCCACGAGCCGGGACACGCCCACGCCGCCGGACGAACCACTTCTCCACATCGACCCGGTGACCCACGACCCGGCCTGGTGACCCCGGCACGTCCGAGGGAGTGAAGGAGGGGGGGGCCCCCCGGGGGGGGGGGGGGCGGGGGGGGGGGGGGGGGGGGGGCGGGGGGGGGGGCCCCCGGCGCCCCCCCGCCGGGGCGGGGGGGGGGGGGGGTGGTGTGTTGTGGGGGTGGGGGGGCCCACC
>NZ_JBHXVE010000015.1:149724-154267 GCF_042672505.1 Streptomyces sp. NPDC127190 | reverse complement strand
CCCGCCTCTCGGGTGTCTTCTGTGGTGTGGGCCCGGGCCGCCGGCGCGGGGGCCGGTTGTTTTGGTTGGTTGGGTGTTGGGGGGGGGGCCGGGGGGGGGGGGGGGCCCCCCCTCCTTTGTCACGTGTCCGCAGCTAGAAACGCTTCTGCGTGTCCGGTGCGCGGTGGGGCGGGTGGGACTCGAAGCCACGGCCGACGGATTATGAGTCCTTTCATGATCTTCCGATCAGTCCCCCGTATTGCCTCGATCTTCCTGTAGCCGCAGGTCAGAGACGTTTGGCTGCTCTGGCTCCGCCTCGGCCTTCCTGATTCTTCCGGATCCTTCCGTCCCCTGCGTGTCCCCTGGCGCGCCCCGCTCAGCGGCCGAGGTCGGCCAGCAGGTCGTCGACCACGGTCTCCTCCTCGATACGCACGCCGAGTTCGGTGAGGGCCGCGGGCAGGTCCGGGTCCCACGCGGCAGTGGTCGGCGTGCCGGTCAGGGGCGAAGCCAGTGGGGCGGCGGCGACCGCGTTGCGATACTCGGCGGCCGTGTAACGCCAGGGGTGCCACGGGATGCGGCGCAGCAGGGCTGAGGCGATACGCAGGCCGCCCCAGTCGAAGTCACCGTGGTAGCGCAACGTGCTTCCGTGGGTGTGCAGGTGACGCAGCAGAGTCAGGGCGGCGGCCGAGGGCTGGCCCTGGAGGCAGACCAGCGGCGGGCAGGCGGTGCCCAGGGCGTCGGCCGCGGAGGCCAGGACGGCCGGGTTCTCGCAGACGCGGACGACGGCCGACGCCGTGTGCGGTGGTTGCCGGGTGAGCTGCCGCAGCGTCAGGACCGCCGGTTCGCCCTCGTCCGCCAACCGGTCCAGGGCGGGGGTGCCGCGCAGGCCCAGCGTGAGGACCGTGGAGGAAAGGGCATCCTTGAGGAGCCCGGCCGACGCCCATGCCTCGCGGCGCCACTCGGCTCCGCTGCCGGCCGGGAAGCCCGTCAGAACGCGGACGCCCGACAGGACGAGGGTGGCGAGCGGGGTGCCTTCGTCGAGGGCGTGGGCGTCACCGAACGTGGCGCCTGCGAAGACGGGCAGGGACACGGCGGGAACGGCCGGCAGCCCGCGCAGGGCCTGGGCGGTGTCGCCCAGCAGGTTCTTCGCCGCCTGCGGGGTGCGGGCGAGCCGGCGTACGAGGCCGTCCGAGACGATCCTCTCCGCCCAGTCGCCCAGCTGGGGGTGGGTACGGACGAGTTCATCGAGCGGCGTGTACGCCTCCCGCCAGGCGCGCTCCTCCCGCTCGCGCACGTCGGCCAGTCGGGTGACGGGTCCGGTGAGGGCGGTGACGGCGGCACCCAGGCCGTCGGGGCTGACGCCCGAGCGGCGCAGGACGGCGTCCACGGCCTCAAGGCGAACGCTCAGCCCACGTCCTGCGCCGGGGGCGCGGCCCAGCAGCCGTTCGGCGGCGGCTCGCTGCGCGGAGGTGGGGGCGGTCAGCGTGACCGGGCCGGTGAGGGGTTCGCCCCGCGCCATACGGCGGCGTACGCGGTCGATCAGCCAGGCGAGGTCGGGCCCGCCGAGCAGCCGGGTCAGGCGGTCGCGGTCGACGGGTGCGGCGGGCTGCCGCGGGCTGCTCGAGCACCCCCCGGTGTCCTCCCGCTCGTTCGTGCCCCTCTCGCTCATGCCCACCGGGCCCGCCCGCCTTCACAGCCCATGCCGGTCGAGGATGCTCATCAGCTTGCGCCTGCGTTTCAGTTCCGCCCGCAGACCGGCGAGATGTGCGGCGAACGCGTCCTCGGTCCCCAGGGCACGATGGCACTCACGTGCACCCAGCAGCAGCCGTGCCAGGCGCTCGTAGGCGCGGTCCCCGGTCGGCTCCTTCCATCGATCGACCAGCCGCAGGTACACGCCGAGCGCCTCGGCCGGACGTGTCTGGCGCGACAGGTCGGCGAGCTGCTCCCACTGCCGGTCGTCGGCGCGGCCGGGGGCCTCCCGCCAGGCGGCGTCCAGGTCGCCGTCGTCGAGCAACGCGTCGATCAGCACGGGCCCGCCGTACCTTCCGCCGCGCTCACGACGGGCGTCCTCCTCCAGGGTGGCCAGCGCCGCCGCGCGCTCGGCCTCCCAGCACTGCGCTGTCTGAGCGGCAGCCCGCAGCTGCCGGTAGGCGGCCAGAGACCGCTCGACACGGAACCGGTCCCGCCGCACCGCGACCACGTCGTCCGCCCGCCCCGCCTTCGCGTACCGGGCGCACACATGGTCGGCCAGACGACCGTCGATGTGTGTCTCGGCGGCGCAGTCCCGCAGCCCCCGCTCCGCCCAGGCAAGTGCCTCGTCCGCGCGGCCCGCCGATTCCAGCTCCTCGGCGATGAGCAGATGGGCGGCACCGGACGGGTCGAGGTCCTGCGCGTGCAACGCGACCAGCGCGTCGACATCGCCCTCCGCCTTGACCAGACGCTCCATCAGGTACCGCTCCGCCCAGCCGGACGGCCTGCGCCTGAGCGCCTCGGCCGCCAGCTGCCGCACGCGGGCCAGTCCGCTCGGCCCCAGCACGTCGGCATAGTCGAGCGGATCCAGGGCCGTCATGTCGTTGCTGTCGTCGAGCACCGTGCCGACCAGCCACTCGGCCTGCCGATCCGGATCAGGGCGGGCGACCCCGCAGGCCTCCACATGGGCTTCGACCAACGCGGCGGCGGCCTCCCCGACCACACCGTCGGAGTCGTCGATCTCCCCGTATGCCTCCCCCAGCACCCGGATCGCCTCCTCGGCCAGACCGACCGCCTGTGCCGCCTGCCCGTCGGCGGTCAAGGCGCGCAGGGCGCCCGCCGCCTCGGCGACTTGCCGCGCATACCCGGAGGCATCCGCGTACTCGATGTACCCGTACCGGGCGAACGGCCGCGGATCGATCAGGGCGATGATCCGATCCCGGACCGTACCGAGGTCGGAACGAGCAGCGGCTGCCCGCAGCTCCAGACGCCGACGCAGTTCCCGGTCCTCGGCGATCCGCTCCCGAACCAGCACCAGGAGTTCCTGGCGTGACAGCGCCGAAAGCCACGCCTCCAAGGCGGAAGACCGCGCCCGTGCCGCGGCCCGCTGATGCGGGATCGTCTTCGCCCGCCGCAGCACGGTCATCCCGACCGCCACACAGTGCTTGCAGAAGTTGCCCTCCTGCCCGTACGGGCAGTCGCACCACCCCGAGATGCCCTCGCCGCCACCGAGAGTGAGCTCCACCGCGTAGACATCCGTACCGTGCACCACGGCGGTGACCGAGCCCTCCCCCACCTCCAGTCCGCTCACCGCGTCCAGATACCCCAGCCCCCGCTCGAAGGACCGAACCCCGGCCAGCGCCCTCAGATCGTCCTCGTCGAATCCCACCACTTTCCGCGCCACACCGGTATTCAACCGCGGAAGGCGCGGTGCCGACCGAGCTGAACGACGAGTGGGTGGAGGCCCCCGCCACATGGGACTTGACTTCGCCGGCCAACGGCCGCCTCGACCCGATCGGGACAGAAAACGGCGAGACAGGCCGCCCTGCCCACCGAGCCCACTGCATAGCCGCAAACGAGACCACCGAGTGGCTTCGCTACACCACTTCAGCGGACGCGCCGGGATCTGTGGACACGATCAAGACTCGTACTATATCTTGTACAAGTCGAGAAAGGAGGCAGCAAGCATGTCCATCACCGCCAGCGAGGCGCGTCAGAACCTGTTCCCGCTGATCGAGCAGGTCAACGAGGATCACGCTCCGGTTCACATCACTTCCCGCAAGGGGAACGCCGTGCTCATGTCCGAAGAGGACTTCAGCTCCTGGACCGAGACAGTGCACCTCCTGCGCTCCCCCAAGAACGCCCGCCGCCTGCTCGACTCAATCGCCGAGGCAGAGGCCGGCAAGGCCCAGAACCGCGCGCTGATCGACCCCGACGCGGAGCGTGCGTGAAGATCTCGTTCACGTCCCACGCCTGGGAGGACTACACCTACTGGGCCGAGAGTGACCGCAAGATGGTCAAGCGCATCAACAAGCTGATCGACGACACCATGCGCGATCCCTTCAAGGGCATCGGCAAGCCGGAGCCCCTGAAGGGTGACCTGTCGGGCTACTGGTCTCGGAGAATCGACGACACGCACCGACTCGTGTACAAGCCGACCGACGATGAGTTGATCATCGTCCAGGCTCGATACCACTACTGACTCGGTCCGAAGAACCATCACCGGCCCCAAAACGTGGGGACGCCGCCAACGGAGAGCACCCAACTGCTCGTCCCGTTCGTAGCGGTGGGCCGAGCTGGCAGCGGATTGCGGGCGCTCCAGTGCAAACACGCCGACCGCCGATATGCCCGCCCCGGAACTGCGGCGCCCCGGCGTACGGAAGAGGCAGCCCAGAGCCGAGGCTCGCTCGACGCCTTCCACCCACGGCGCCAATCAGGCGATACGACCGATTCCGGCTATGACTCGCATGTCGCCTGACCGTGCCCCCTGCGCGTCCCCTGGATCTTGGTCTGAGGGAGTGAAGGAGGGGGGGGCCCCCCGGGGGGGGGGGGGCCCGGGGGGCGGGGGGGGCCCCCAGAAAACAAAAAAGATGTC
>NZ_JBHXVE010000015.1:78906-149714 GCF_042672505.1 Streptomyces sp. NPDC127190 | reverse complement strand
GGTGTTTTGTGGGGGTGGGCTTGGGGGCGCGCCCCCGGGGGGGGGCGCCCCCCCCCTCCTTTGTCACGTGTCCGCAGCTAGAAACGCTTCTGCGTGTCCGGTGCGCGGTGGGGCGGGTGGGACTCGAACCCACGGCCGACGGATTATGAGTCCGCTGCTCTAACCGGCTGAGCTACCGCCCCATAGCGGCGTGTCGCGTACATGTGTACGCGCCGTCTGCCGCAGCATAGCCGCTCATACGATCTCCTGCTTCGGATGGTCGGCTTCTGCGCTGCTCATGACCTGGGACTCCGCGGCGGCCGCCGCGGTTCCCGCGGACATGAAAAAGGACCCCAGCGGGGTCCTCGTTCAGCGTGCTCCCCCGACTGGACTCGAACCAGTAACCTGCCGGTTAACAGCCGGCTGCTCTGCCAATTGAGCTACGGAGGACCGAAGCTCCCCCGACTGGACTCGAACCAGTAACCTGCCGGTTAACAGCCGGCTGCTCTGCCAATTGAGCTACGGAGGATCGCCTCGATTGCATCGAACGTACCTCCCTGGGTATTCGCCAGGGGGCGGGCGCTCGCTGCGACACATACATTAGCGCAAGCAGGGGGGTGCTCCGCCAATCGGTACCCCCGGCGCCCACGTCGCACCTCAGACCAAGGCATAGGGAAGGGTGGCAGCCATGCGCTACCGGCTCACGTTCGTCGCCGGACTGGCCCTCGGTTACGTACTCGGCACAAGGGCCGGTCGCGAGCGGTACGAGCAGCTGAAGAAGTCCGCACAGCGGATCGCGCAGAACCCCGCCGTACGCAACACCGCCGAGACCGCCGCCCACCAGGGCCGGCAGTACGCGGGCAAGGCCTTCCACACGGTCAGCCACAAGGTCGGCGACCGTGTCCCGGAGACCGTGGCCCAGCGTGTCCGCTCGCTGCGCGAGCGCAACATGAACGGCACCCCGGAGGACGACTGGGGAACCAGCAACACGTAAGGGGAGTTCCCGGTACCGGTCGGCGGCAACAGGCGGCCCGCGGATGCTGCAAAATTCTCCGCATGGGGATAGTCGCCGGGTTGGACAGCTCGCCCGATTTCACTCGCATCGTGGTCTGCGACACGGACAGCGGAGCCGTGCTCAGGCAGGGTTACGCCCCGCATCCGACGGAGGGCCGCCCCAGCGATGTCGACCCGCAGGCCTGGCTGCTCTCCCTCGGTGAGGCCGCCGGCGGCGGACTGCTGGAGGGCGTGCAGGCCATCGGCGTGTCGGCGCAGCAGCACGCGGTGGTCCCGCTGGACGCCCAGGGCAACACCGTGCGCCCGGCGATGGTCGGCGGTGACAAACGGGCCCAGGTCGCGGCGGCCGACCTGGTGGATGCGCTCGGCGGCCGGGAGGCCTGGGCCCAGGCGGTCGGCAGCGTTCCGCAGGCCGCCCTGCCGGTGACCAAGCTGCGCTGGCTCGCCAAGAACGAACCGGAGAACGCCCGGCGCACCGCCGTACTGCTCCAGGCCCACGACTGGCTGGTGTGGCAGCTGCTCGGGCGGCCGGTGCGGCGGACCACCGACCGGGGCGGTGCCTCCTCGACCGGCTACTGGTCCGCGGCCACCGGCGGCTACCGGGCCGACCTGGTCGAGCTGGCCCTCGGTCACCAGGCGATGCTGCCGGAGGTGATCGGCCCCTCCGAGGCGGCCGGTACGACTCCGGAGGGGCTGCTGATCTCCGCCGGGACCGGGGAGACCATGGCGGCCGCGTTCGGGCTGGGGATCGGGCTCGGCGACGCCGTCGTGTCGCTCGGTGCCTCCGGGTCCGTGATGGCGGTGCACCCGGAGGCGCTCGCCGACCAGTCCGGGATGATCACCTCCCTCGCCGACGCGACGGGCATGCATCTGCCGGTCGTCACCACGCTGAACGCCGTACGCACCCTGCGCGGCACCGCGGAACTGCTCGGGCTGCCGGACCTGGAGACCCTGTCCGACCTGGCGGGGAAGTCCACGCCGGGGGCGCACGGGCTGGTGCTGCTGCCCTATCTGGAGGGCGAGCGGACCCCGCATCTGCCGCACACCGCGGGCACCCTCGCCGGGCTGCGGCGGGAGTCGATGAAGCCGGAGCATCTGGCGCGGGCCGCGTTCGAGGGCATGCTGTGCGGGCTCGGCGACGCGCTGGACGTGCTGCGCGGCCGGGGTGTGGAGGTGCGGCGGGTCTTCCTGCTCGGCGCGGCGGCCGGGCTGCCCGCCGTCCAGGCCTCGGCGCCCTCGCTGTTCGGCGCGCAGGTCGTCGTACCGCAGCCCGCGGACTACGCGGCGATCGGCGCGGCCCGGCAGGCGGCCTGGGCGCTCGGGGTGTCGCAGGGCACCCTCGACCCGCGGACCCCGCCGGCCTGGCAGGGCGCGGCGGCGCAGGTGCTGGAGCCGGGCGAGGAGCTGGCGGTGGGGCAGGCGGTACGGCAGCAGTTCACGGCCGTACGGGAACAGACGCATCCGGGTGCGTTCCAGGCGTGAACGGCAGAAAGGCGCGCGACAGCGCACAACCACCGGACCGGAGCCGCTCCACTGTTGGCTTAATCGGTTGAGGTAACGCGGGTGGAGTGAACGACGATAGGGGCCAGGGGACACCGACCAGCCCCTGCCGCCGACACCGAGAGACCTAGCGTGCTCATACGACTTCTGCGGGCCTATCTCAGGCCTTACAAGAAACCCATCGTCCTGCTGGTACTGCTCCAGTTCCTCCAGACCTGCGCCACCCTCTACCTGCCCACCCTCAACGCGCACATCATCGACAACGGTGTCGTGAAGGGTGACACGGGCTACATCCTGTCCTTCGGCGCCCTGATGATCGGCATCTCGCTGGTCCAGGTCGGCTGCAACATCGGCGCCGTGTACTTCGGCGCCCGGACCGCCTCCGCCCTGGGCCGGGACGTGCGCGGTGCCGTCTTCGACCGGGTGCAGTCCTTCTCCTCCCGTGAGGTCGGTCACTTCGGCGCCCCCTCACTCATCACCCGTACGACGAACGACGTACAGCAGGTCCAGATGCTGGCCCTGATGTCGTTCACCCTGATGGTGTCGGCGCCCATCATGTGCGTCGGCGGCATCGTGATGGCGCTCGGGCTGGACGTGCCGCTGTCGGCGGTGCTGGTCGCGGTCGTGCCCGTGCTCGCGGTGTGCGTGACCCTGATCGTGCGGCGGCTGCGGCCGCTGTTCCGGTCGATGCAGGTCCGCCTGGACACGGTGAACCGGGTGCTGCGCGAGCAGATCACCGGCAACCGGGTGATCCGCGCCTTCGTCCGCGACGAGTACGAGCAGGGACGGTTCGGCAAGGCCAACGCCGACCTCACCGAGATGCAGCTCGCCACCGGCCGGATGCTGGCGCTGATGTTCCCGATGGTCATGACCGTGGTGAACCTGTCGTCGATCGCGGTGGTGTGGTTCGGCGCCCACCGCATCGCCGACAACCAGATGCAGATCGGCGACCTGACCGCGTTCCTCGCCTATCTGATGCAGATCGTCATGTCCGTGATGATGGCCACCTTCATGTTCATGATGGTGCCGCGCGCGGAGGTGTGCGCCGAGCGCATCCAGGAGGTCCTCGGCACCGATTCCAGCGTGGTGCCGCCGGCCGCCCCGGTCGCCGAGCTGCGCTCCCACGGCCACCTGGAGATACGGGCGGCCGGCTTCCGCTACCCGGGGGCCGAGGAGCCGGTGCTGAAGTCCGTCGACCTGGTGGCCCGGCCCGGCGAGACGACCGCCGTGATCGGCTCCACCGGCAGCGGCAAGTCGACCCTGCTCGGGCTGGTCCCCCGGCTGTTCGACGCCACCGAGGGCGAGGTCCTCGTCAACGGCGTGAACGTCCAGGAGATCGAGCCGCGGCTGCTGGCGAAAACGGTCGGACTGGTGCCGCAGAAGCCGTACCTGTTCGCGGGCACGGTCGCCACCAACCTGCGGTACGGCAACCCGGACGCCACCGACGAGGACCTCTGGCACGCGCTGGAGGTGGCGCAGGCCAAGGACTTCGTGTCCCGGCTGGAGGGCGGGCTGAACGCGCCCATCGCCCAGGGCGGCACCAATGTCTCCGGCGGCCAGCGGCAGCGGCTCGCCATCGCCCGCACCCTGGTGCAGCGCCCGGAGATCTACCTCTTCGACGACTCCTTCTCCGCCCTCGACTACGCCACCGACGCCGCCCTGCGCGCCGCGCTAGGCCGGGAGACCGCCGAGGCGACCGTGGTGATCGTCGCCCAGCGGGTGGCGACCATCCGGGACGCCGACCGGATCATCGTGCTGGACGAGGGCCGGGTCGTCGGCTCCGGCCGGCACGCGGAGCTGATGGCGGCCAACGAGACCTACCGGGAGATCGTGCTCTCCCAGCTGACGGAAGCGGAGGCTGCCTGATGGCCGGGCCCATGGGACGCATGATGGCCGGAGGCGGCCCCGACCAGCGCTCGATGGATTTCAAGGGGTCGGGCAAACGGCTCCTGTCCCTGTTCAGACCGGAACGGCTCACCATCTGCGGCCTGCTGCTGTGCGTGGTCGTCAGCGTGACCCTGAACGTGATCGGCCCGAAGATCCTCGGCAAGGCCACCGACCTGGTGTTCGCCGGCATCGTCGGCCGGCAGATGCCCGCCGGGGCCACCAAGGAGCAGGTCCTGGACCAGATGCGGGCCCACGGCCGGGGCTCCATCGCGGACATGCTGAAGAGCACCGACTTCACCCCGGGCAAGGGCATCGACTTCGGCGCGGTGGGGGACGTCCTGCTGCTCGCCCTGGCCACCTTCATGGTCGCCGGTCTGCTGATGGCGGTGGCGACCCGGCTGGTCAACCGGTCCGTGAACCGCACGATGTACCGGCTGCGCGAGTCCGTGCAGACGAAGCTGTCCCGGCTGCCGCTGTCGTACTTCGACAAGCGGCAGCGCGGCGAGGTCCTCTCCCGCGCCACCAACGACATCGACAACATCGGCCAGACGCTCCAGCAGTCGATGGGGCAGCTGATCAACTCGCTGCTGACCATCATCGGCGTGCTCGCGATGATGTTCTACGTCTCGTGGATCCTGGCGCTGGTCGCCCTGGTCACCGTGCCGCTGTCGTTCTTCGTGGCCACCCGGGTCGGCAAGCGGTCGCAGCCGCACTTCGTGCAGCAGTGGCGCTCCACCGGCAAGCTCAACGCCCACGTCGAGGAGATGTACACCGGGCACACCCTGGTGAAGGTGTTCGGGCGGCAGGACGAGTCGGCGCAGGCGTTCGCCGAGCAGAACGAGGCCCTGTACGAGGCGGCGTTCAAGGCGCAGTTCAACAGCGGTGTCATGCAGCCGCTGATGATGTTCGTGTCGAACCTGAACTACGTCCTGGTGGCGGTGGTCGGCGGTCTGCGGGTGGCGTCCGGCGCCCTGTCCATCGGTGATGTGCAGGCCTTCATCCAGTACTCCCGGCAGTTCTCGATGCCGCTGACCCAGGTCGCGTCGATGGCGAACCTGGTGCAGTCCGGTGTCGCCTCGGCCGAGCGGATCTTCGAACTCCTGGACGCGGAGGAGCAGGAGGCGGATCCGGTGCCGGGCCTGCGGCCGGCGGAACTGCGCGGACGGGTCGCGCTGGAGCAGGTGTCGTTCCGGTACGACCCCGAGAAGCCGCTGATCGAGGACCTGTCGCTGAAGGTCGAGCCCGGGCAGACGGTGGCGATCGTCGGCCCGACCGGCGCGGGCAAGACCACCCTGGTCAACCTGCTGATGCGGTTCTACGACGTGTCGGGCGGCCGGATCACCCTGGACGGCGTGGACATCCGGGACATGACCCGGGACGAGCTGCGCTCCGGCATCGGCATGGTGCTCCAGGACACCTGGCTGTTCGGCGGCACCATCGCGGAGAACATCGCGTACGGCGCGGCCGGGGAGGTCACCCGCGGGGAGATCGAGGAGGCCGCGCGGGCCGCGCACGCCGACCGGTTCATCCGCACCCTCCCCGACGGCTACGACACGGTCATCGACGACGAGGGCACCGGGGTCAGCGCGGGTGAGAAGCAGCTCATCACCATCGCGCGGGCGTTCCTGTCCGACCCGGTGATCCTGGTGCTGGACGAGGCGACCAGCTCCGTCGACACCCGTACCGAGGTGCTGATCCAGAAGGCGATGGCCAAGCTGGCGCACGGGCGTACGTCGTTCGTCATCGCGCACCGGCTGTCGACCATCCGGGACGCCGACACGATCCTGGTGATGGAGAACGGCTCCATCGTGGAACAGGGCGCGCACGCGGACCTGTTGGCCGCGGACGGGGCGTACGCCCGGCTGTACAAGGCCCAGTTCGCGCAGGCCGTCGCCGAGGTGGACTGAGGGACGGAAGGCGGGGCGCTCACCGCCGGGTGAGCGCCCCGTTTCAGTCCAGATAGCCGCGCAGCTGGTCCGCGAAGGCGTGGTCGCGGAGCTTGTTGAGGGTCTTGGACTCGATCTGCCGTATCCGCTCCCGGGTCACCCCGAAGAGCCGGCCGATCTCCTCCAGAGTGCGGGGGCGGCCGTCGATGAGGCCGTAGCGGAGCTGTACGACCTTGCGCTCGCGCTCGCCCAGCGTGGACAGGACCGCTTCCAGGTGCTCCCTGAGCAGCAGGAACGCGGCCGACTCCACGGGGCTCGCGGCGTCGCCGTCCTCGATCAGGTCGCCGAGGGCGACATCGTCCTCCTCGCCGACGGGGGCGTGCAGCGAGACCGGCTCCTGGGCGAGCCGCAGCACCTCCGACACCCGCTCGGGCGGCAGCTCGAGATGGGCGGCGACCTCGTCCGGGGTCGGCTCGTACCCCCGCTCCTGGAGCATGCGGCGCTGCACCCGGACGACCCGGTTGATCAGCTCCACGACATGGACCGGGACGCGGATCGTGCGGGCCTGGTCGGCGAGGGCGCGGGACATGGCCTGGCGGATCCACCAGGTGGCGTAGGTGGAGAACTTGTAGCCGCGGGCGTAGTCGAACTTCTCCACGGCCCGGATGAGTCCGAGGTTGCCCTCCTGCACCAGGTCGAGCATGGTCAGCCCGCGCCCGACGTACCGCTTCGCCACGGAGACCACGAGCCGCAGGTTGGCCTCGATGAGGCGGCGCTTGGCCATCCGGCCCATGACCACCAGCCGGTCCAGGTCGCCCGCCAACTGGCTGTCCACATCGGGGGTGTTGCTCAGTTTCTCCTCCGCGAACAGCCCGGCCTCGACCCGGCGGGCGAGTTCGACCTCCTCGGCGGCGGTGAGCAGCGGGATGCGGCCGATCTCGCGCAGGTACTGGCGGAACAGGTCGGCGGACGGACCGCTGGAGTCGGCGCGGACGGCGACCCGCACCTCGACGGTCTCGCCGGGTGCCTCGGGCTCCTCCGGTTCGTCGGCGAGGGCCTCGGGGGAAGGCTCCGCTGGCTCCGCGGGCTCTACGGGCTCCACGGGCACCGCCTCCGGATGCAGGGCGGCGCGGCTCTGCGGAGGGACGGCCACGAGCACGCCCTGCTCCGCGTCCGGCTCGTCCACTGGTGTGCGGGTACTGCTGTCGGACTGGGTGAGGGTCTGGGTCTGCACCGGGGCGACCTCCAGGATGATCGCTGCCGTCGGCTGCGGCAGCGGGTCGTCGGGAGCGGAGAGTCACGGCCTGCGCTCCGCGGACTCGGGCACCGCACCCAGTGTGGAGTACGACATATCCCCGCCACGAGGGTCGTGCGGTGACTTTTTGCGTCCGCTCCGTGACCGGCTGGTGATCCGGTGGGTCAGAGGGCCGACGGGCCCTCGTCCTGGAGAGCCCTGTCGTACCTGGTGAGGATCATCATCTCGTTCTGCACGGCGGCCGACTGGGCCGGGTCCGAGTGCCCGAGCCGGGTCAGGGTGCCCTGGAGCTCGGTGAGCCGGCGGGCCACGGCCCGGCGACGGACGGTGACGAGCTGTTCGCCCGCGTAGGCCTCGTCGACCGTGCGCCGCAGGATCGCCTCGACCGCCAGCTCGGTGACCATCGCGCGCACGGTGTCGTCGGGCGCCGCCTCGCGGACCCGGACCAGGTACTCCTGCGCGTCCTGTGCGCCGTACGCGGCGCCGCCCGCCTCCGCGATGGCCTGGCGTACGGCCGCGTAGGGCGGGGCGGTGAACTCGTCGGTGCCGTACGCGTCGAACGCGGGCGACACCAGCTCGGGGCGTTGCAGAGCGAGTTTGAGGAGTTCGCGCTCGGTGGCGTAGACGGGGTTGCGCAGGGTGAGGGCCGGGCCGGAGGCGACGGTGCGGGGGGCGGCCGCCCACTGCTGTTCCGGGCCGCGCGGGCGCTCCGGCTGCGGGGCCTTTCCGCCGCGGTCGCGGGCCCAGCGGGCCAGCTGGGCCACCCGGCGGACGACGAACTGGGTGTCGAGGATGCCGAGCATGCCGGCCAGTTCGACGGCCACCTCGTGCTGGGCGCCGCTGTTCTTGATGCGGGCGACGACCGGCGCGGCCTCGTCCAGGGCGGCGGCGCGGCCGGCGGGGGTGTCCAGGTCGTACCGGGAGACGATGTGGCGCAGCGCGAACTCGAACAGCGGGGTGCGCGGTTCGACCAGGTCGGCGACCGCCTCGTCGCCCTTGGCCAGCCGCAGGTCGCAGGGGTCCATGCCGTCGGGGGCGACCGCGATGTAGGTCTCGGCGGCGAACTTCTGGTCGTCCTCGAAGGCGCGCAGGGCGGCCTTCTGGCCGGCGGCGTCGCCGTCGAAGGTGAAGATGACCCGGGCGGAGCCGTTGTCCATCAGCAGCCGGCGGAGGATCTTGATGTGCTCGCCGCCGAAGGCCGTGCCGCAGGTGGCGATGGCGGTGGTCACCCCGGCGAGGTGACAGGCCATGACGTCGGTGTAGCCCTCGACGACCACGGCGCGGCTGGTCTTGGCGATCTCCTTCTTCGCCAGGTCGATGCCGTAGAGGACCTGGGACTTGCGGTAGATCGCGGTCTCGGGGGTGTTCAGGTACTTCGGGCCGGTGTCCGCCTCGTACAGCTTGCGGGCGCCGAAGCCGACGACCTCGCCGCCGATGTCCCGGATGGGCCACATCAGCCGGCCCCGGAAGCGGTCGATGGGCCCGCGCCGGCCCTCCTGGGAGATCCCGGAGAGGATCAGCTCCTTGTCGGTGAAGCCCTTGCCGCGCAGATAGCGGGTGAGGTGGTCCCAGCCCTGGGGGCTGTAGCCGACGCCGAAGTGCACGGCGGCGGCCTGGTCGAAGCCGCGCTCGGCGAGGAAGATCCGGCCGGTCTCGGCCTCGGGGCTGGTGGCGAGCTGCTCGGCGTACCACTGGGCGGCGATCTTGTGTGCCTCGACCAGGCGGATGCGCTCGCCGCGCTGGTGGGCGGGGTTGTATCCGCCCTCCTCGTAGCGCAGCGTGATGCCGGCCTGGGCGGCGAGGCGTTCGACCGCCTCCGAGAAGGAGAGGTGGTCGACCTTCATCACGAAGGTGATGGTGTCGCCGCCCTCCTGGCAGCCGAAGCAGTGGAAGAGTCCCTTGCTCGGGCTGACCTGGAAGGACGGCGACTTCTCGTCATGGAACGGGCAGAGACCCTTGAGGTTGCCGCCGCCCGCGTTGCGCAGCTGGAGGTACTCGGAGACCACGGCGTCGATCGGGACCGCGTCCCGTACCGCCTTCACGTCCTCGTCGTTGATCCGTCCTGCCACGGATGAATTCTACGGGGGCGCAGTGACAGTCCCGGTGCCCTCGGGCGTCAGGGCAGGAGACTGTCCAGGGCCACATGGGGGTCGGAGAGGGCGTCGCTGTTCACCTGTGCCCGGGAGCGGATCAGCTTCTGGATGTGCTCTGTGACATCCCACACGTTCACGTTCATCCCGGCCAGCACCCTCCCCTCCCGCACCCAGAACGCGATGAACTCCCGCTTGCCCGCGTCGCCCCGGATCACCACCTCGTCGTACGAGCCCGGCGGCGCCCAGCCGCTGTACTCCATGCCCAGGTCGTACTGGTCGGTGAAGAAGTAGGGCACCCGGTCGTGGACCACGTCCTTGCCGAGCATCGAGCGGGCCGCCGCGGGGCCGCCGTTCAGCGCGTTCGCCCAGTGCTCGACCCGGATCCTGGTGCCGACCAGCTGGAGCGGGAAGGCGGCGACGTCACCGGCCGCGTAGATGTCGGGGTCGGAGGTGCGCAGCCGTTCGTCCACCGCGATGCCGCCGCCGTGCGCCCGGTCGGCCAGCTCCAGCCCCGCCGTCTCGGCCAGGCCGGTGCGGGGTACGGCACCGATCGCCGCGAGGACGTCGTGCGCCGGGTGCTCCTCGCCGTCGTCCGTGCGGGCGGCGAGGACCACGCCGTCCTGGCCGACGATCTCGGTGAGCTGCCGCCCGAAGTGGAAGCGGACGCCGTGTTCGCGGTGCAGCTCGGCGAAGACGTTGCCCAGCTCGGGGCCGAGCACGCCGTGCAGCGGGGTGGGCGCCGGTTCGATCACGGTGACCTCGGCGCCGTACTCACGGGCCGCCGCGGCGACCTCCAGGCCGATCCAGCCGGCGCCCGCGATCACGAGGTGCCCGTTGTCCCGGCCGAGGGCGGTGAGGACCCCCTTGAGGCGCTCGGCGTGGGCGAGGCGGCGCAGATGGTGCACGCCGGCCAGGTCGGTGCCGGGGATGTCGAGCCGGCGCGGTTCGGCGCCGGTGACCAGGAGCAGCTTGTCGTAGCGGACGAGGGTGCCGTCGTCGCCGAAGCGGACCGTCTTCGCGGTGCGGTCGATCGCGTCGACGGTCTGGCCGAGGTGCAGCTCGATGTCGTTCTGCGCGTACCAGGCGGGCTCGTGCACGAAGACGCTGTCGCGTTCCTTCTTGCCGAGGAGGTAGCCCTTGGAGAGCGGCGGGCGCTCGTAGGGGTGGTCGCGTTCGTCGCAGATCAGTATCACCCGGCCGGTGAAGCCCTCCGCACGGAGCGTCTCGGCCGCCTTCGCGCCGGCGAGGCCGCCTCCGACGATCACGAATGTCTGATCCGCGTCGACCACTTGATGCCTCCTCGTAAGGGTGCCGCCATCTGCGAGCCTCCCGCACACGGCGGCGTGCGGGAAGAGGGAGTGACCCGATCAGGCCAGCCGGGTCACGTTCCTCTCACATATGCCCCGTCAGTCTCGCGTGCAGCGACCGCGCGGAGGCGTCGGTGAGCGAGGCGATCTGGTCGACGATCACCCGCTTGCGCGTGCGGTCGTCGCCTGCCCCGTGGAACAGTGCCCGAAACTGCGGGTCCAGACCGTCCGGCGCGCGGGCGGTGAGCGCGTCCGCCAGCTCCGCCACGATCACCCGTTGGTCGGCGCGGAGCCGCTCCTGTTCGGCGCGCTGCATCACATACCGGTCGGCGACGGCCTTGAGCACCGCGCACTCCATGCGGGTCTCGCGCGGTACGACCAGCTCGGCGCCGTAGCGGGTGAGCCGGCCGGTGCCGTACGCGGCGCGGGTGGCGCCCTCGGCGGCGAGGCAGAACCGGCCGATGAGCTGGCTGGTGGCGTCCTTCAGCCGGGCCTGGGCGACCGCGGTGCCGTCGTAGCCGTGCGGCCACCACTCCTCGTCCAGCAGACGGTCCAGGGCCGCGGCGAGTTCGGCCGGGTCGGTGTCCGCGGGTGCGTAGCGGCGGGCGGCGACCTCGAACACCGCCTGCCGCTCGGGCTCGGCGTGCAGGCAGTTGGGGTCGATGTGGCCGGCGTGCAGTCCGTCCTCGACGTCGTGCACCGAGTACGCCACGTCGTCGGACCAGTCCATGACCTGCGCCTCGAAGCAGGTGCGGGTGCCGGGGGCGTGCGCCCTGACCCAGTCGAACACCGGCCGGTCGTCCTCGTACACCCCGAACTTGCCGGACCCCGGGTCGGTGGGGTGGGCGCCGCGCGGCCAGGGATATTTCGTGGCGGCGTCCAGGGTGGCGCGGGTGAGGTTGAGGCCGACGGACCGTTTCTCGGTGAACCGCTTGGGCTCGATGCGGGTGAGGATCCTGAGCGACTGGGCGTTGCCCTCGAAGCCGCCGCAGTCGTCCGCGAAGTCGTTCAGGGCCTGCTCGCCGTTGTGCCCGAAGGGCGGATGGCCGAGGTCGTGCGCGAGACAGGCCGCCTCCACCAGGTCCGGATCACACCCGAGGGCCGCGCCCAGCTCCCGGCCGACCTGCGCGCATTCGAGGGAGTGGGTCAGCCGGGTGCGGGGGCTGGGGTCCCAGGTGTGGGTACGGGCGCCGGGCGTGACCACCTGCGTCTTCCCGGCGAGCCGGCGCAGCGCGGCACTGTGCAGGATGCGGGCCCGATCCCGCTGGAAGGCGGTACGCCCGGGCCGCTTGTCGGGCTCCCCGACCCAACGCTCGACCGACGCCGGATCGTAGCTGGTGGGGGATGCGGTGCCTTCCATGCCTCGACAGTAAGCGGCGCCGCTGACAATCGGGCGGTGCGGGGGGTGTGGGTGGGGAGTGGGTTATGTCGTTCGGGGGGTGAGGCGGGATCAGGCGGCTTCTGTCCAGAGGGGTGCCAGGCATGCGTCGTACCGGTGGATGATCAGGCGGGCCAGGGCCGGGTGTGCGCCCAGAGGGGCCGATGCGATCCAGGGGGCCTGTTCGGCGCACTGGGTGGCGAAGCGGCCCGGGGCGGTGAAGTACGACGCGATGGCCACCCGGCGCCGGCCGCGGGCCGCGAGGGCGCGCAGTGCCATCGGGACGGTCGGGCTCGCCGCGGAGGCGTACGCGGGGACCACCGGGACGCCGAGCCGGTCGGCCAGGAGGCGGGCGGTGCGACGGGTGTCGGTCGCCGAGTCGGGGTCGCGGGAGCCGGCCGCGGCCAGGATCACCGCGCTGGTACGGCGGGCGGCGGGAGACATCTCGGGGTCCCAGCCGGCCTCGGCCAGACGCTCGTACAGGGTCTCGGCGAGGAGCGGATGCGGGCCGAGCGGGGCCGCCACGCGCGTGCGTGCCGGTGCGGCGGCCGCCATCTCGGGGATGTCGTGCTTGACGTGGTAGCCCCGGCCGAGGAGCAGCGGGACGAGGACGGCGGAGGTGTCGCCGAGCCCGGCGAGGGTGTCCGGCAGCAGCGGCTCGTTCAGCTCGATGTGGCCCAGATGGACGGGGAGGCCGGGGCGCACGTCGCGCACCCGGTCCATCAGGTCCCGCACGGTGCTCAGCGCGCGCGGGTCGCGGCTGCCGTGGGCGACCAGGACGAGCGCGGGCGGGGCCGGACGGTGGCCGCCCCGCAGCGGGGAGACGAGCCGCAGCCGGCCGGCGAGCCCGCCGCCGATGCGGTCCATGAGGTGCGCCGTGCTGTCGTGGAAGCCGCGGGCCTCGTCCGGGGAGCCGTCGGCAGGGTGGGACGCCGTCATGCGGAAATCCTCGCGGTGTCAGATTGCGCGGTCGTTGCCGGGCCGTCACGGGTGTTTGCCGCGGCTTCACGTCGTACACGCGCGCGATGTGAGGCGAACCGGAGCGCGCCCGTCGGCGTCCTCCATGGGCGGAACCGAATCATGGGGGCACTATGAAGATCCGTCGACCGCGGCTGCCGCGCACACGCCAGGGGCAGCGCCGGCTGGTGCAGGCCGTGGTGGCCGGATGCGTGCTGGCGCTGCTGCCGGCGACCTGGCTGTTCGTGTCGACGGCGGACCGGCTGCGCACGACGGCCGACGCGCCGCAGGCACCCGTCGCGGTGGTGTTCGGCGCGGGGCTGTGGAACGGCGAGCCGTCGCCGTACCTGGCGCACCGGCTGGACGCGGCGGTGACGCTGTACCGGCAGGGGCGGGTCAAGGTCCTGCTGGTCACCGGGGACAACAGCCGCAAGGACTACGACGAGCCGGACGCCATGCGCACCTACCTGCGCCGGCACGGGGTGCCGGACGGGCGGATCGTGCGGGACTACGCCGGGTTCGACACCTGGGACTCCTGTGTGCGGGCCAAGAAGATCTTCGGCGTGGACCGGGCGGTGCTGGTCAGCCAGGGCTTCCACATCCGGCGGGCGGTGGCGCTGTGCGAGGCGGCGGGGATCGACTCGTACGGTGTGGGGGTCGCCGCCACCCACGACGTGACCTGGTACTACGGCGGCACCCGCGAGGTGTTCGCGGCGGGCAAGGCGGCGCTGGACGTGGTGTTCCGGCCGGATCCGCAGTTCCTCGGCCCCAAGGAGCAGGGGGTGACCCGGGCGCTGGCCACCGAGCGGTGACGGCTACGGCTACGGCTACGGCTACGGCCTCACGGTGCCCGGTCGCGCGCGGGGAGGTCGCCGTGCCGGGGGTGTAACCGGGGGCGGGCACGGGCCGTAACACGCCGGAAGCACGCTGGGCACATGGAGAACACCTCGACGCCCACCCACTGCCCGTACTGCGCCTTGCAGTGCGGGATGAACATCACGCCCCTGCCCACGGGGGGCGTCGAGGTCACCGAACGGGTGGACTTCCCGGTGAACCGGGGCGCGCTGTGTGGCAAGGGGCGTACGGCGGCCGAGGTGCTGTCGCCCGCGGTCCGGCTGACCTCGCCGCTGGTGCGGTCGGGCGGCCGGCTGGTGGAGGCGAGCTGGACCGAGGCGCTGGACCGGATCGCCGGCCGGCTCGGGGCGACGCGCGAGCGGTACGGCGCCGACGCGCTGGGCGTGTTCGGCGGCGGCGGACTGACGAACGAGAAGGCGTACGCACTCGGCAAGTTCGCCCGGGTGGTGCTCGGCACCTCGCAGATCGACTACAACGGCCGCTTCTGCATGTCGTCGGCCGCGGCGGCGGGCACGAAGGCGTTCGGTCTGGACCGGGGCCTGCCTTTCCCGCTGGAGGACATCCCGAAGAGTGGGTGTGTGATCCTCGTCGGTTCCAACCTCGCGGAGACGATGCCGCCCTCGCTGCGGTTCTTCTCGGAACTGCGGGAGAACGGCGGCACGCTGATCGTCGTCGACCCGCGCCGCACCCGGACCGCCGAACAGGCCGACCTGCATCTCGCACCGCGCCCGGGCACGGATCTCGCCCTCGCCCTCGGCCTGTTGCACCTGGTGGTGGCCGAGGGGCGGGCGGACGAGGAGTACATACGGGAGCGGACCAGCGGCTGGGAGGAGGCCCGGGCCGGGGTCATGGCGCACTGGCCGGAGTACGTGGAGCGGATCACGGGGGTGTCCGTTCCCGAACTGCGCCGGGCGGTCCGGATGTTCTGCGAGCCCGAGTCGGCGATGGTGCTCACCGCGCGCGGGCCGGAGCAGCAGGCCAAGGGCACGGACACGGTGGGCGCGTGGATCAACCTGTGCCTGGCGACGGGGCGCGCGGGGCGGCCGTACAGCGGTTACGGCTGTCTGACCGGGCAGGGCAACGGACAGGGCGGCCGGGAACACGGGCAGAAGGCCGACCAGTTGCCCGGCTACCGCAGGCTGGACGATCCGGCGGCACGCGCGCACGTGGCCGGCGTGTGGGGCGTGGACCCGGACAGTCTGCCGGGTCCGGGTCGCAGCGCGTACGAACTCCTCGACGCCCTCGGTACGGAGGTCCGGGCGCTGCTGCTGATGGGCTCCAACCCGGTGGTGTCGGCGCCGCGCGCGGCCCACGTCGAGGAGCGGCTGCGGTCGCTGGACTTCCTGGCGGTGGCCGACGTGGTGCTGTCGGAGACGGCGGAACTGGCCGATGTGGTGCTGCCGGTCACCCAGTGGGCGGAGGAGACGGGTACGACGACCAGCCTGGAGGGCAGGGTGCTGCTGCGCCGCCGGGCCGTCGCTCCGCCGCCCGGGGTCCACAGCGACCTGTACGTCCTGCACGAGCTGGCGGACCGGCTGGGGGTGGAGAAGGGCTTCCCGGCCGACCCGGAGGAGGTCTTCGAGGAGCTCCGCCGGGCGAGCGCGGGCGGCCCGGCGGACTACTCGGGGATCACCTACCGCAGGCTGGCGGAGGAGAACGGGGTCTTCTGGCCGTGCCCGCAGGGGGCGGCGGGACCGGACACTGCCCCTGTCGCGCCGGCCGTGGCCGACGCACCTGCTGCCGCCGAGGGCGGATCCACAGCCGGTTCCGCACCTCATCCCGGCACCCCCCGCCTCTTCCTCGACCGTTTCGCCACCCCCGACGGCCGGGCCCGGTTCGTGCCGGTGACGCACCGGCCGACGGCGGAGGAGCCCGACGCCGAGTACCCGCTGCTGCTGACCACCGGGCGGGTCGTGGCGCAGTACCAGTCGGGCGCCCAGACCCGGCGGGTGGCGGAGCTGAACGCGGCCGCGCCGGGCCCCTTCGTGGAGTTGCACCCGCGGCTCGCGCGCCGCCTCGGCGCCGCGGAGGGCGACCGGCTGGCGGTGGTGTCCCGCCGCGGCCGGGCGGTGGCACCGGCCCGCATCACGACCGCGATCCGCCCCGACACGGTCTTCATGCCCTTCCACTGGCCGGGCGAGGGCCGCGCCAACACCCTCACCAACCCGGCCCTGGACCCGACGTCCCGGATGCCGGAGTTCAAGGTGTGCGCGGTGCGGGTGGAGGTCGTGGGCCCTCGGGCGTAGGGCGGGGGCGCGGCGGAGGGCGGGGGCGCGGCGGGCCTCCACCCTGCGGTGCACAACGGCTTCCACCCTGCGATGCACAACGGCTTCCACCCGTGATCCATCCGGGGGCCGAGGCGGGAAGGGGCCGGGTCCGCGTACGGTCCTGGTATGTCCGACAGCAAGCGATTCGATCTCGACGCCTATCTGGCCCGCATCGGGTGGGAGGGCGACCGGCGGCCCGGCCTCGGCACGCTGCGGGGTGTGCATCTGGCCCACGCCCGGTCCCTGCCCTTCGAGAACCTGGACGCCGTGTCCGGCAGAGTGCCGTCGCTGGCCGCCGCCGACCTGGTGGCCAAGATGGTGCACGGGCGGCGCGGCGGTTACTGCTACGAGCACAACACCCTGCTGCGGCTGGCGCTGGAGGCGCTCGGATTCCGGGTGACGCTGCTGGCCGGGCGGGTGGTGCTGGGCGCGGATACGCCGGAGAGCCGGCCGCGGACGCACGCGATGCTGCGGGTGGAGGTGCCGGGCGAGCCGGAGCCGTATCTGGCGGACGTCGGTTTCGGCGCGGTGGGGGCGCTGCTGCTGCCGGTGCCACTGGTGACCGGTGTGGAGTTCGAGGGGGCGGGGCGCCGGCACCGGCTGGCGGTGCTGCCGCACCAGGGGCCGCTGGAGCTGTGGGCGTTGCAGGTGTACGACGGCCGGGAGCGGGACTGGGTCGGGCAGTACGCGTTCACCGTGGAGCCCATCGCGCCCGTCGATCTGGAGATGTTCAACTGGTACATCGCCACCAGCCCCCGCTCGCCCTTCACCCGCCGCCCGTATCTCCAGCGCACCACGGCCGACCGCCATCTCGCCCTGGACGGGACCCTGTTGACGGAGACGCGCGCCGACGGGACGGTGCTCGAGAGAAAGCTGGCCGGGGAGGCCGAGGCGCGCCGGGTGGTGGCGGAGGAGTTCGGGATCGAGGTGCCGGCGGGGGTGCAGCTGACGGCCGACTGAGCGTCCCCGGCGCGGCCCCTCGCCCCCATCTCCCGGCAGGCCTCACCCCCTCGCGCCCCGCCTGTCCCGGCCCCTCGCGCCAGGCCGGTCTCACCCCCTCGACAGCCAGTCCCCGCTGGCGATCCGCCGTCCCTCCGCTCGCAGCCGGGCGGCCACCGGTGGGGCTGCCAGGTAGACCCAGGCGCGGACCGGGGTGCCGTCGGGGCGCAGGGCGTCGCGGGTGACGCGTTCGTAGAGGTTGCGGGGGTCGCCCGGGGTGTACTCCTCCAGCCGGTCCAGCGCGGCGAGGAGTGCGTCGTAGGCCTCCGGGCGGGCGGTGGCCAGGGCGCCGTGGACGGAAGTGCCGGGGTGGTCGACGGCGTAGGGGTAGCCGGGGCCGTCGTACAGGGCGGTGTCCGGGAGGCGCGCGGGTCCCTCGGCGGCGGTGCGTCCGCGCAGGAACAGATCGTGGTTCGGCTCGCCGGGGCGGAGCGTGCCGTAGACGAAGAAGGGCAGCTGCGCGCGCTGTTCGGGGTCCGGGGCGATCACGGAACCGATTCTGGACCCCCTCGGGCTCCCCACACATCTCCATGAAGGCGCTATGGACATGACATGTCGTGGCCTCTTAAATCTCACTCGGCATCAGCGCCACCCCACGCCTTGACTGGCGCCTTCCCGAGGAGACAGATGAGCCGGATACGGCAGCACGTCCGAGGACCCCGTCGTCTCGCCACCGCCGGCGTCGCCGCCACCACCGCGACCCTGCTGGCCGTCGCCCTCTCCCCCGCCGCCCACGCCGACGCCAGACCCACCCGGGCGGCCGCGATCCAGAACGCCGCGTCGGCCCTCCTGAGCCACGCCGCGAGCCTGAACCTGACCGACGCCGAGCGCACCAGCGTCCGTGACGTGATCGTGGACAAGGACGGCACCCAGCACGTCCGCTACGACCGCACCTACCGCGGACTGCCGGTACTCGGCGGCGACTTCGTCGTCCATCTGACCCCGAGCGGCGGCTTCCGCGGCGCCGACCGCGCGACCAGGCGCACCATATCCCTGCCCACCATCACCCCCGCGATCAGCGCCCCCAAGGCCTCCGACCTGGCCGTGAACGCCCTGCGCGCCGTCCACCTCGGCGAGTCGCTACGGCAGGTCAAGGCCAAGCCCGAGCTGATCGTCGACGCCCTGCACGGCGCCCCCAGGCTGGCCTGGCGCACCAACGTGGCCGGCCTGGACTCGCTCGGCAACCCGGTCGCCCGCACCGTCCTCACCGACGCCCGCACCGGCGCCCGGATCGACGCCTGGGACAGCATCGAGACGGCGTCCGGGGACGGCCAGTCGCTGTACAGCGGCACCGTCCCGCTGGAGACGACCTCGTCCGGGTCGGCGTACCAGCTCACGGACCCCACCCGCGGCAACACCTACACCGGGGACGCGGCCAACAAGACCGACCTGTGCTTCCTCGGCATCTGCTTCAGCCGGGCCCCGTCGACCGTGTTCACGGACTCGGACAACCACTGGGGCACGGGCAGCAACGCCGACCGCTCCTCGGCCGCCGTCGACGCCCAGTACGGCACCAACATGACCTGGGACTTCTACAAGAACACCTTCGGGCGCAACGGCATCGCGGGCGACGGCAAGGGCTCGTACAACCGCGTCCACTACGGCAGCGGCTACAACAACGCCTTCTGGGACGACAGCTGCTTCTGCATGACCTACGGCGACGGCGACGGCAGCACCTTCGGGCCGCTGGTCGCGCTGGACGTCGCCGGGCACGAGATGACCCACGGGGTCACCTCGAAGACGGCGGCGCTCACGTACTCGGGCGAGTCGGGCGGGCTGAACGAGGCCACCTCGGACATCCTCGGCACGATGGTCGAGTGGTACGCCAACAACTCCTCCGACCCCGGCGACTACCTCATCGGCGAGAAGATCGTGAAGTCCGGCTTCGGCAAGACCGCGCTGCGCTTCATGGACCAGCCCTCCAAGGACGGCAACTCGGCCGACTACTGGAGCAGTTCGGTCGGGAACCTGGACGTCCACTACTCCTCCGGCGTCGCCAACCACTTCGCCTATCTGCTGGCCGAGGGCAGCGGAGCGAAGACCATCAACGGCGTCAGCTACAACTCGCCGACCTACAACGGCTCGACCGTCACCGGCATCGGCCGGGACAAGGTGGCCCGCATCTGGTACCGGGCGCTGACCACCTACATGACGTCCTCGACCAACTACGCGGGCGCCCGCACGGCCACGCTGAACGCCGCCAAGGACCTGTACGGCGCGGGCAGCACCGAGTACAACGCGGTGGCCGCAGCCTGGAGCGCGGTCAACGTGAACTGACGGTTCCTCGGGTGACGGCTCCTCGGGTGACGGTGTGGCCGTCCGCGCGCCGTCACCCGTTCAACGGCATCCGTCGCTCCATTCGTGTGTTCTTCGTACAACTCTCTCGTCCACGACCCCCGCACGCCCGTGACCTGCCCGGACTTCCGGCGGGATAGGCCGTGTGGGGGTCGTCGGCGACACCCGTTCACCGCAGTGCCGCCCGCCTGCCCGGCAAGCGGAACTCCCCGACTGCGACTTACCTCGGTAGCGAACGAGCCGACCGGACACGCCGGACGGACAAGCCGAACCGCGAGCCCTTGGGGAGCACCATGCGACGCCGACGCCTCGCCCGTCTGCTGACCGGCACCGCGCTCGCCGCGGCCGCGGCGGGACTCGCCGCGGCACCCGCGTACGGCGGCGCGGCCGGCCGCCTCGACGTGTACCCGTCCACGGTGGCGCCCGGCGCACAGGTCACGGTGAACACCGCGGTGTGCGGTGAGAAGGGCTCCGCGACCGGGGATGCGGGCGCGGTCGGTGCCGGGACGTTCACGCTGGCGCCCAGCACGCACGAGGGCGAGGCGATCGGCCAGTTCCGGGTGCCGTCGAGCGCGCAGCCGGGGACGTACGAGATCGTCGCCAAGTGCGCCGAGGGCGACCGCCAGGCGACGGGCGACCTGGTGGTCGCGCTGAGCGCGGCGCACGAGCAGGTGCAGCCGCGGGGCAGCCTGAAGACGGGGGTCGGCGGCGCACTCGGCCCCGACCCCGTGCAGACCGCGGCGGGCCTGGCGGCGCTGGCCGTCGCCGCCGCGGGCGGTACCTGGCTCCTGCATCGCCGGGCGAGAGGCGACGGGATCTGACGGACACCCTCCGCTGTCCGTCCGCCGGTACCGCACGCCCCACCCCCTCCGGGTCCGATGCCCCTCGCGGCCCGGAGGGGGAGGGGCCCAGCCTCGGGGGTCCGCCGTCAGGGTTCGCCTCCACGAGAGGGGGTTCGCATGCGCAGGACCGCCAGGACCGTCAGGATCGCGAGAACGGCCGGACCCGCCGGGACCGCCAGGCTCGGCGACACCGCGATAGCCGCCCTCACCGTCGTCGCCCTCTGCTCGGGCGTATGGCTGCTCGGCGGTGGCACCGGGACACACGCCCCGCCGCCCCAGCCGTCGGCCGCCGAGGGCCGGGCCACCGGCCCGCACGGCGGCGAGCAGCCCGCCGCTCCCGCGCTGCCGCCCTCCCCTCCCCGGCGCATCCGTATCCCCGCGATCCACGTGGACGCGCCGCTCATGGGACTGGCCCTCACCCGCTCCGGCAGCCTGGACGTCCCGCCCGCCGACCGGAAGAACCTGGCCGGCTGGTACGAGGCCGGCACCACCCCCGGCGAGACGGGCACCGCGATCGTCGCCGGCCATGTCGACAACGCCGAGGGCCCGGCCGTCTTCTACGGCCTCGGCGCGCTCCGCCGGGGCGCCGTCGTCGAGGTGGACCGCAGCGACGGCACGGTGGCCGTGTTCACGGTGGACGCGGTCGAGGTCTACCCGGCCCGCGACTTCCCCGACGAGAAGGTCTACGGCGCCGCCCCCCGCCCCGAACTCCGGGTGATCACCTGCGGCGGCGGCTACTCACGGACCACCGGCTACCAGGGCAACGTGGTCGTCTTCGCCCACCTGACGGGGAGCCGGCCCCTGGCCGAGGAAAGCCCCAGCCGGCCCATCCCCGAGGAAGAACCCCCCGGAGAATCGTCCTAGGCGGCCCCGGTCGTCCGGCGGATCACGTCCAGGGTGTGCCGTACCGTGCGCGCCGTGCTGTCCCGCATCCGCTCGATCGTGGCGGCGTCCGGTCCGGCCGCGGCGTCCTCGCCGTGGAAGGTGATCTCGCTGGCGAAGCTCAGGGTGAGTCCGCCGTCCGCGTCCTGGCCGATCTCGTTGTGGATCACCCAGGTGGCCCGGTCGTCGTCACGGTGGAAGCTGACCCGCCGGCCCGGCCGGAAGACGACGTCCTCCCTGATCCGCTCACCCCGCACGACCACCTCCCGCACCAGGCCGTCGGCCCGGCGCTCCAGCACCGTGCACTCGGACATGCCCTCGATGAAGGGGACGGCGTTCTCGGCCTTCCGCCGCAGCCCGTCCCACAGCTCGTCCCGGTCGAGCCGGTACTGCCCCTCCTCGGCGGGGTCGTTGACGGGCTGGGTGACCTCGATGCGTATCACGTCGATCACTGCGACTCCGGGAGACGGTCGGTCCGAAAGCTTCTCGATCCGTCAACCCGCCTGAGATCCCGCTCTATTCCGCGAGACTACGGCCATGGATCTGCTGTCGCTGCGCTACTTCCAGGCCGTGGCCCGCCACCAGCACATCAGCCGGGCCGCGGCCGAACTCCGGGTCGCCCAGCCGTCTGTGAGCCGGACCATCATCCGGCTGGAGGCGGAACTCGGCGTCCCGCTGTTCGACCGCCCGGGCCGCCGGGTCCGGCTGAACGAGCACGGGGCCGCCTTTCTGCGCCGGGTCGACCGGGCGCTGGCCGAACTCGACGACGCCCAGCGGGAGATGGCCGACGCCTCGGGTGCCGGTCCGGGCCGGATCGCCGTCGCCGCCGAGACCCTGCTCCAGCTGTCCGACGTGCTGTCCGCCTTCCGGGCGCTGCGCCCCGAGGCGAAGGTGCGCCTGTTCCAGGCCCCGGTGGACGCCATGGCGCGCCATCTGGCCGGCGGGGACGTGGACTTCGCGCTGGCGTCCCAGCCGCTGGCCGGGCCGGAACTGCGCTCGGTGGAGCTGGTGCGGGAGGAGGTCCTGCTGGCGGTGCCGCCCGGGCACCGGCTGGCCGGACGGGACCGCGTCACCGTCGCCGAGCTGGCCGCCGAGGAGTTCGTCAGCACCCGCCCCGGACACTGGCAACGGGTTCTGCTGGAGCGGCTCTTCGCCCGGGAGGGGCTGACCCCCCGGGTGGTCTGCGAGGGTGACGAAGCCGCCGCCACCCCGGGGCTGATCGGCGCCGGGCTGGGCATCGGTCTGATGCCGGCCGTCGCCCGGCGGGCCCTCGGCGACGACGGCCGTGTGGCCTGGCTGCACCTGGACGCCCCGGACTGCCATCGCACGCTGACCCTGGTGTGGCGCCGGCACGCCTATCTCTCGCCCGCCGCGCAGGACTTCCGCAGGCTGGCCACCGAGCGGTTCGCCCTGTCCGACGGGCACTTCATACCCGATGCGCCATGAGCACATGACGGGATCGGTCGTGGAAGGCATGAGCGCCCGGCACTAGCGTCGTACACGCCCGTCCACCCGGTCCGACCAGGGAGAACACCCGCGATGAGCCAGCACCCCGGCACCGCCGAGGCCGGTTTCCGCAGTTACGTGGAGGCCGTCCTGCACACCCTGTCCGCCGACCCGTCCCGCGCCGCCGTCACCACCGCCGAGGGGCGGGTGATCAGCGCGGGGGAGTTCCGGGACCAGGTCCTCCGGCTCGGCGCGGAACTCGCCGCGCGCGGGGTGGGCCGCGGCACCACCGTCACCCTGCTCACCGGCAACACCGCCGAGGCACTGACCGCCCGCTACGCCGCCAATCTCGCCGGCGCCCGGGTGGTCGGCCTCTACGAGGGCATGAGCGCGCAGGTCATGGCCGCCCTGATGGCGAGCACGGACTGCGCCCTGCTCCTGGTGGACGGCCGGCAGCAGGGGCCCGCACGGGAACTGGCGGGCGTACCCGGCACTCCCCCGATGCTCCGCCTCGGACCCGGCGGCCTCGCCGAGGACGGCCCGGGCGAGGACGGCCCGGCCGAAGGCGGCCTCGCTGGAGACACGCTCGCCCAGGACATCGAAGACGTCCTCGCCGCGGCCGCCCGGCGCCCCGCACGGCCGATGACCGCTCCGGTCGGCCCGGACGACGACTGGTGCATCCGGCACACCGGCGGCACCACCGGCATCCCCAAGGGCATCCGGATGCGTCACGGCTCGTACCTGAGCACCCTGGACCGGGGCCTCGCGGGCGCCGGCGACCCGCCCCGCTTCCTGGCCTGCACCCCCCTCGCGCATCTCGCCGGCATCCTCGCCGACATGGCGCTGTACCAGGGCGGCTCGGTGGTCCTGCGGCACAGCTTCGAGCCCGGGGACGTGCTCGCCGCGATCGAGCGCGAGCGCATCACCCACACCTGGCTGCTGCCGCCGCTGCTCTACCAGTTGCTGGACCACCCGGACCTGCCCGGCACCGACCTGTCCGGCCTGAGCCGGGTCACCTACGGCGGCACGGCCGCCTCACCGGCCCGGCTGCGCCAGGCGGCCAAGGCCCTGGGACCCGTGCTCTACGGCCTGTACGGGCAGGCCGAGACCCAGCACATCACGGAGGCGGGGCCCGGTGACGTGGAGCGGACCGGCCCGGGCGGACATCTGACCGTCGGCCGGGCCCTGCCCGGGGTGGAGATCGCCGTCCGGGACGCCGACGGCACCACCCTGCCGCCCGGCGAACGCGGCGAGGTGCAGGTGCGCTCGCCGTATGTGATGAGCGGGTACTGGAAGCAGCCGGAGCTGACCGCGCAGGTGCTGCGGGACGGCTGGGTGCACACCGGCGACGTCGGCTGTCTGGACGAGGACGGCTTTCTCTACCTCGTGGACCGGATCAAGGAGATGATCGTGGTCGTCGGGGGCCATGTGTATCCGGCGGAGCTGGAGGAGCTGCTGCTCGGCCATCCGGGGGTGGCCCGGTGCGCGGTCTTCGGCGTGCGGGACGAGGAGTCGGTGGAGCATGTCCACGCGGCCGTGGTGCCCGCCGCCGGGCACCGGCCCTCGCTCGCGGAGATCCGGGACCATGTCACCGCCCGCAAGGGGCGCCTCTACGCCCCCGACGCCCTGCACCTGGTCCCGGACATCCCGCTGACGGCGGCCGGCAAGCCGGACAAGCGGCTGCTGCGGTCCACGCTGGCCGGACAGGACTGAGCGGGTCCTACGCCAGCCACTGCTCGTACGCCAGATTCGCCACCAGCGCGAACACCACCGTCAGCAGCACGCCCCGGACGAACCCGCTGCCCTTCTTCAGCGCGGTGCGGGCGCCGAGCATGCCGCCGGCGAGGTTGAACGCGGCCAGCAGCGCGGCCAGTTGCCACAGGACCGTGCCCTGCCAGGCGAACATCGCGAGAGCCCCGGCATTGGTGCAGCAGTTGACGATCTTGGCGGTGGCGGAGGCGGTGACCAGGTCCAGCGGGAGCAGCGCGGTGAGCGTGAGGACCAGGAAGGTACCGGTGCCGGGGCCGATCAGGCCGTCGTAGCCGCCGATGCCGAGGCCGGCCAGGCCGATCGCGGCGAGCTTCTGCCGGCGGGTGGCCGGGCCCGCCGCCGGTGCCGTGCCGAAGGCCGGGCGCAGGATCACGAAGGCCGCGACCCCGAGCAGCACCACCATGATCACCGGCTTGAGCACCTCCGTACTCATCCCGGCGGCGAAGAAGGCCCCGGCGGAGGAACCGGCGAGCGCGGCCAGGCCGATGCGCACCGCCATGCCGACGTCCAGCGGCGCCCGGCGCGCGTAGGTCACGGCCGCGCCGCTCGTCCCCACGATCGCGACCGCCTTGTTGGTGCCGAGCACGGAGGCAGCCGGGGTCGCGGCGGGCAGGCCGAGCAGCAGGGCCGGCAGAAGCAGCAGCCCGCCCCCGCCGACCACCGCGTCGATCCATCCAGCCGCCAGGGCGGCCACACACAGCAGGGCTACGACGGTCACGGGTATGTCGGGCATGATCACGACCCTAGAGCAGCAC
This sequence comes from Streptomyces sp. NPDC127190, assembly GCF_042672505.1. Taxonomy (NCBI): domain Bacteria; kingdom Bacillati; phylum Actinomycetota; class Actinomycetes; order Kitasatosporales; family Streptomycetaceae; genus Streptomyces; species Streptomyces sp. NPDC127190. The sequence goes on along the minus strand of NZ_JBHXVE010000015.1, from coordinate 124,347 downwards.
GCGACCGCCCCGCCGCCCCTGCGGAACCCTCACAGCCCTCCCCGCCGCCCGCGCGGGACCCTCACACCCCCGGCGCGCCCCCGCTGAGGGCAGCGTTCCGCACGGGAAACAGAGGTGATGCTGCCGGGTAACGTCGGGGACGCACGCTCAGGGACATGACCTCGAATACGCGTGTGGTGGTGATCGGCGCCGGCCTCGCGGGCGTACGGCTCGCCCGGCGGCTCGGCGAGCTGGGCACGCCCGCGCTGCTCGTCGGCGAGGAGGAGCACCCGCCGTACAACCGGGTGCTGCTCGCCGAGGTGCTGGCCGGCCGGTACGCCCCCGAGGTGATCGGCCTCCCGGCCCCCGATGGCCTGCTGCGTACCCGGGTCACCGGGATCGACCGGTCCGGGCGGACCGTCGAGTGCGCCGACGGCACCTCGATCGCATACGGCACCCTGGTCCTCGCGACCGGCTCCAACCCGGTACTGCCGCCGCTGCGCGGTCTGTTCACCCCCGGCCACCAGCTGCCCGAGGGCGTCCACGCGTTCCGCACCATGGACGACTGCCTGGGGCTGGCCAAGGCGGTCCGGCCGGGGGTGCGCGCGGTCGTCGTCGGCGGCGGGCTGCTCGGGGTCTCCGCGGCCCGCGCGCTCGCCGTGCGCGGCGCCCAGGTGGTCCTCGCCCAGCAGGCCGAGCGGCTGATGGAACGCCAGCTCGACCCGGACGCCTCCCGCCTGGTGCTGCGGCATCTGACGGACCTGGGCGTCGAGGTGCACACCGAGTGCCGGGTGCGCAACGTGCGCTCGGTCGCGGGCGCGGTCCGCTCGGTGGAACTGGCCGACGGCTACGCGCTCGACGCCGACCTGGTGGTCCTCGCCTGCGGGGTGCGGCCGCGCACCGGTCTGGCGGAGCAGGCGGGACTCGCCGTGCACCAGGGCATCCTGGTGGACGACGAACTGCGCACCTCCGACCCGCACATCCGCGCCGTCGGCGACTGCGTCCAGCACCGCGGCACGGTCTACGGCCTGGCCGCCCCGGCGCTGGAACAGGCCGACGCGCTGGCCGGACTGCTCGCCGGGGACCCGGACGCGCGCTACACCGGCACCCGTTCCCTGACCCGGCTCACCCTCACCGGACCCGACGCGCCGTTCGACCTCGCCGCCTTCGGCGAGCCGGAGGCGCGCCCCGGCGACGACGTGGTGCGGCTCGCCGACGCCACCCGGGGCACCTATCGCAAGGTCGTCGTCCGCGACGACCGCCTGGTCGGCGGGGTCCTCGTCGGCGAACTCGGCACCGTCGGCGCGCTCGCCCGCGCCTGGGAGGGAGCAGAGCCGCTCCCCGACGACGGCCCCCTGCTGCACCTGCTCACGAATGACGGAGGCTCCTGATGTCCACGACCGCACCTGCCGGGGACCGCCCCACGATCGTGCTCGTCGGCCATGGCATGGTCGGCCAGCGCTTCCTCGAAGCGCTCGGCGAACGCGGTCTGACCGCGACGCACCGCGTGGTCGTGCTGTGCGAGGAGCCGCGTCCGGCCTACGACCGGGTCCAGCTGACCTCCTACTTCGCCGGCCGCACCCCGGAGGACCTGTCCCTGACGGACCTCGACTTCATCGCGGAGCACGGCATCGAGCTGCACCTCGGCGACCCGGCGGAGACGATCGACCGGGCGGCGCGCACGGTGACCGCCCGCTCCGGGCTGACCGTCGGCTACGACGTGCTGGTCCTGGCCACCGGCTCCTACCCGTTCGTGCCGCCGGTGCCGAACAAGGACGCCGCGGGCTGCTTCGTCTACCGGACCATCGAGGACCTGCTGGCCATCGAGGAGTACGCGAAGGCGAGGGCGACGACGGGTGCCGTGGTCGGCGGCGGGCTGCTGGGCCTGGAGGCGGCCGGCGCGCTGAAGGGCCTCGGACTCGACACGCACATCGTGGAGTTCGCGCCGCGGCTGATGCCGGTGCAGGTGGACGAGGGCGGTGGCGCGGCGCTGCTGCGCACCATCGAGGGCATGGGCCTGACCGTGCACACGGGCACCGGCACCCAGGAGATCGTCGTCGGCGACGACGGCTCGGTCACCGGGATGAAGCTGTCCGACGGCTCGCGACTCGACGTCGACATGGTGGTGTTCAGCGCCGGTGTCCGGCCCCGCGACCAGCTGGCCCGGGAGTGCGGCCTCACGGTCGGCGAGCGCGGCGGCATCGCCGTGGACGAGCAGTGCCGTACGGTCGGCGACCCGCGGGTGTTCGCGATCGGCGAGTGCGCGCTGGCGGCGGACGGCCGGGTGTACGGCCTGGTGGCGCCCGGCTACGAGCAGGCGGAGACGGCCGCGGCCACCATCGCCGCCGACGAGGCGTCCTTCACCGGCGCCGACCTGTCCACCAAGCTGAAGCTGCTCGGCGTCGACGTGGCCTCCTTCGGCGACGCGCACGGCACCACCGAGGACTGCCTGGACGTCGTCTACTCCGACTCCCGCGCGGGCCTGTACAAGAAGCTGGTCATCGGCAAGGACGGCACGCTGCTCGGCGGCATCCTGGTCGGTGACGCGGAGGCGTACGGCACTCTGCGGGCCCTGACCGGTTCGGTGCCGCCCGTCTCCCCCGAGTCGCTCGTCCTGCCCGCGGGAGCGGACGCGGGGGCCCGGCTCGGCCCGTCGGCGCTGCCCGACGAGGCGATCGTCTGCTCCTGCCACAACGTCAGCAAGGGCGCCATCCGCGAGGCGGTGACGGAGCACCGGTGCACCAGCGTGCCCGAAGTGAAGAAGTGCACCAGGGCGGGCACCGGCTGCGGCAGTTGCGTCAAGGTGCTGGGCCAGCTGGTGGACGCCGAGCTGGAGGCGTCCGGCATCGAGGTGGACACGGGGCTGTGCGGCTGCTTCGGGCAGACCCGCGAGGAGCTGTACGAGATCGTCCTGGCGCTGCGGATCACGTCGTACCGGGACCTCCTCGACCGCTACGGCCGGGAGGGCGCCCGGGGCGGCGACGGCTGCGAGGTGTGCAAGCCGGCGGTGGCCTCGATCATCGCCTCCCTGGCCCCGACGATCGGCGCGAGCGGCTATGTCCTCGACGGCGAGCAGGCGGCGCTCCAGGACACCAACGACCACTTCCTCGCCAACCTCCAGAAGAACGGCTCGTACTCGGTCGTGCCGCGCATCCCCGGCGGGGAGATCGCCCCCGAGAAGCTGATCGTGATCGGTGAGATCGCCCGGGACTTCGGCCTCTACACGAAGATCACCGGCGGCCAGCGGATCGACATGTTCGGCGCGCGGGTCGAGCAGCTGCCGCTCATCTGGGCGCGGCTGGTGGACGCCGGCTTCGAGTCCGGGCACGCGTACGGCAAGTCGCTGCGCACGGTGAAGTCCTGCGTGGGCCGGACCTGGTGCCGCTACGGCGTCCAGGACTCCGTCCGCATGGCGATCGACCTGGAGCTGCGCTACCGCGGTCTGCGCTCCCCGCACAAGCTGAAGTCCGCGGTCTCGGGGTGCGCCCGCGAGTGCGCCGAGGCCCAGTCGAAGGACTTCGGGGTGATCGCCACCGCCAACGGCTGGAACCTGTACGTCGGCGGCAACGGCGGCGCGACCCCGCGCCACGCGGACCTGCTCGCCCAGGACCTGTCGGACGCCGAACTGGTCCGGCTGATCGACCGGTTCCTGATGTTCTACATCCGCACCGCCGACCGCCTGGAGCGCACCTCGACCTGGCTGGAGCGGATCCCGGGCGGCCTGGACCACGTCCGGGACGTGGTGGTGCACGACTCGCTCGGCATCTGCGACGAGCTGGAGAAGCTGATGCGGGCGCATGTCGCGCACTACCGCGACGAGTGGGCGGAGACCATCAACGACCCGGAGCGGCTCGCCCGGTTCGTGTCCTTCGTGAACGCCCCCGACACCCCCGACCCGGTGGTCGCCTTCGTCCCCGAGCGCGACCAGATCAAGCCCGACCTGCCGCTGCTGTCCATCGGCACGCGGCCCGCCGGAACCCCGGCCGACGTCCTGGAAGGAAGCGCCCAGCGATGACCCTGGCACTCGAGACCACCACCGACCTGAAGATCGAGCTGCGGCTGGCCGACGGCTGGCTCCCGGTCTGCGACCTGCACCGGCTGGTACCGGGCCGTGGAGTGGCGGCCCTGCTGCCGGACGGCCGCCAGGTGGCGCTCTTCCGGGACCGTACCGACCGGGTGTACGCCATCGGCAACGTCGACCCGTTCACCGGCGCGGCCGTCCTCTCGCGCGGCCTGACCGGCACCCACCAGGGCCGCCCGTTCGTCTCCTCCCCGCTGCTGAAGCAGCGCTTCGACCTGGCCAGCGGGGAGTGCCTGGACGACGAGTCGGTGCGGGTGCCGGTGTACGAGGTGCGCCGCGCCTGACCCGGCCGGTGCTCTCAGTCGATCCCCGACCGCTCCACCCCGGCCACGATCCACCGCTGGAAGCACAGGAACACCACCAGCAACGGCAGGACCGACACGACCGCCGCGAGGAACAGTTCGTGCAGCCGTACGACCTGGGAGGTGGTGAAGGCCGACAGCGCGACCTGCACCGTCCAGGCGTTCCGGTCCTGCCCGATCACCAGCGGCCAGAGGAAGGAGTTCCACGCTCCGAGGAACACGATCGTCCCGACGGCCGCGAACACCGGCCGCGCGTTCGGCACGACCACGAGCCAGTACGTGCGCCAGTACCCGAGCCCGTCCACCTGTGCCGCGTCCTCCAACTCCCTTGGAAAGCCCAGGAAGTACTGCCGGAAGACGAAGCAGGCGAAGGCGGAGAACAGCGTCGGTACGATCAGCCCGCGCAGCGTGGAGACCCAGCCCAGCGAGGACACCAGGACGAAGCTGGGGACGAAGGTGACGGCGGCCGGGACGAGCAGGGTGCCGAGGATGCCGTAGAAGACCTTGTTCGCGTGCCGGTACGGGATGCGCGCGAGGCCGTACCCCGCGAGGGAGGCCAGGAGCAGGGTGCCGGCCGTCGTCGCGACGGCGATCAGCGCGGAGTTGAGCAGGGACCGCGCGAACGGCACGGACGGGTCCTGGAACAGCTCCGCGACATTCCCCCATCGCACCTCATGGGGCAGGAAGGTCCACTGCGGCGAGGTGATGTCCTGCTCGCTGGAGAGCCCGTTGCGGAGCAGCAGATAGAAGGGGACGAGGAAGACGACGGCGAGCACGAGGAGCAGCACCGTCCGCAACGCCCGCCCCGCCCGCACCAGAGAGTCACCCATCGGCGTCCGCCCTCCCCAGCCGCAGCCACCGCGCCTGTCCGACCGTGACGACCGCGATGATCAACGCGAGGATCACCGCGCCGGCGCTGCCGAGCCCGAGATCCTGCCCCTGCCCCAGAGCGACGTAGTACAGATAGACCAACGGCGGCCGGGCATACGGCGGATAACCCCGCGCATCCGACAACAGATTATAAAACTCGTCAAAAGCCTGAAAGGCGTTGACGACGAGCAGCAGCACCACCGCGACCGAGGTGGCGCGCAGCTGGGGCAGGGTGATGTGCCGCAGCACCGTCCAGCCGGGCCGGGCCCCGTCCACGGCGGCCGCCTCGTACAGCACCGGATCGATCCGCTGAAGCCCCGCGAGGAAGAGGATCATGTAGAACCCGGCCTGCAACCACAGCCGTACGGTCACGATGACGAGCCAGTACCAGGGCGGATCCGCACTCGCCAGCCAGGCGACGGGATCACCCCCGAACCAGCCCAGCACGGTGTTGACCAGCCCGAACCGCACCCCGCTGAAGAGCGACATCTTCCACACGAGGGCCGCGACCACATAACTGCACGCGGCCGGAAGGAAGAACACGGACCGGAAGAAGGCGCGCGCCCACCGCACCCGGTTGACCATCAGCGCGAGGGAGAGCGAGACGAGGTAAGTGACGGGCACAATGAACGCGGCAAAAGCAAGAAAAGTACCTAAACTGCTCCTGAACGCCCCATCCTCGACCATTCTCAGATAATTGCCGAGTCCGACGAAGTGGGTGGGCATGACGGTGTTGTGCGCGTCGAAGAAGCTCAGCGCGACGCTCCACAGCAACGGAACATAGGTGAAGAGAACAAGCCCGCCGACGAACGGCCCGACGAACACCCAGAACCACAGCGCCCGCCGCGCCCTCACGACGCACTCCCGCCCTTCTTCACCCGCCTCAATTCCTCCTCCGCCTTCGCTACGACCCCCCGCATTTCCCGCTCCGGATCGGCGCCGTCCCTGATGATCCGGCTGAGGGCGTCCTGGTAGGCGGTCTGGGCGGCCGGGGTCCACAGCAGCGGCTGGGCGTAGCCGTGGTCGGTGGCGAACCGGACCGCGTCGGCGGCGGCACCGGAGCGGAGCGCGGCGGCCTTCTTGGCGAGGGAGATCCGTGCCGGAATATGAAACCCATATCCCAGCGCGAAATCCTCCTGGTATTCCGTCTTCTCCACCCACAGCCACCGCACGAACTCCTTGGCGGCCTCCCGGTGCCGGCTGCGTGCGCTGACGGCGGCGGCGTAGGCGCCGACGGGCGCGGCGGGCCGCCCGGCGCTGCCGTCCGCCGGGAAGGGCAGCACCCCGAAGTCGTCCCCCAGCTCCTTCCTCACCTGCGGCAGCGCCCACAGCCCGGACCACTGCATCGCGGTGAGCCCCTGCACGAAGGCCGACGGATCCGACCAGTCGCTGGGCGCGCCGAGCAGCAGCGACTTCTCGGCGTACAGCCGGTGCAGCTTGCCCAGGGTGCGGGCGGCGGCGGAATCGGCGAAGCCGACCTTCCCCTCCGTGGTGACCAGCTCGAGCCCGGCCGCGTAGAGCGGAGTCGCCCCCAACGCCCCGGCACCGCCGTCGTTGCCGAGGAAGATCCCCTTCACCGCCCCCTTGGTGAGCTTCCGGGCCGCGTCCACGAGGGCGTCCACGGTGCGGGGCGGCTCGACCCCGGCCTCGCTCAGCAGACTCTTGCGGTAGTAGAGCAACTGCATGTCGACGACCTGCGGAATCCCGAAGACCCGCCCCTCGTACGTCTTCGGCCCGAGCACGGCCGGGTTGAAGTCGCCCCTGACGCCCTCCAGCAGATCGCTGAGATCGACCACCTGCCCGCCCTGGATCTGGTCCAGGGTGGGCCCGTTGACCTCGAACACATCGGGCCCGGAGTCGGTGAGCAGCGCGGCGGCGGTCTGCTGGTCGTAGTTCCCCGGCCGCCACTGCACCTCGACCCGGGCCTTCTTGTAGGCGGCGGCATACCGCTCGACGGCCTGCTCGGTACCGGGCTCGCCGTACTGGTGATACCACTGCGACAGCGAGTCCCCGGCTCCTCCGCCGCGCCCGTTGTTCCCTCCGCAACCGGTCAGCACCCCGGCGGCTGTGGCCGCCAGCAGCGTCCTACGGCTGATGCTGGTCATCTCGTGCCCCCTGACGTCCGCCATCGATGCACGGCCCAACGATCAGCCATCCCCCCGGATTACGAAAGACCGCCTCCCCCACCCCCTCAATCCCGCCGAATCAACTCCGGATCAATCCGCCTCCCGAGCAACGGAAACGAGCCGAGGGCGGCGATGAGGAGGAGGGCGAGGGCGGCGATGAGAAGGAGGGGGAGGCCTTGGGAGTCCCAGAGGACCGGTTCGCCGCCGCCCGTCAAATAGCTGGACTCCACTAGCTTTCCGGTGATCACGGCCAGCACCAGCCCCACCGCCAACGGCATCACCACCTGCGCCACCTGTACGGCACGCATTGTGCGAGCACGCGCGCCGAGCAAGGTGAGGGCGGTGATATGGGAGCGGCGCTCCAGGATTCGGTCGATGACGGCGACCATGTAGGCGGCTACGCCGATGACAAGGCCCAGGACCATGCCAACGCAGAGAAGCGTTCTGACAATGACAGCTGCTTGAAGCGCATCGGTATTGACACCTTGCACGGTCACTTCGGCGGTGGGAGCGACACGACCGATGCCGTCGAAGACCCTGCGCACGGTCTGTGGGCCGGAGTCGCTGAGCAGGGTGAGAAACGCCTCCGCAGGACGTACCCCTTTGGGCAGCATGGCGGGCGGGACGAGGATCGATCCACTTTCGAAGACCGAGACCATGCGCTGGTCGCGGTATCGCAGGATCCGTTCCGGCGCCGTGAACTCGACCCGACGGTGTCCTTCCATCTGGATGACGAGTCTCCCGTGCACGGGGTCCTCCCCCGGCTGCTCGGGGTCCGACAGTCGCAGCGGCTGTCCGTCGACGCACTTGTCGACCCGGGACACCACGGCACGGAGTTGGGCACACGTCGCCACCACCAGCTGAGAGGACGACTCGGCATCGGAGGCACCGACGCGCTCCGCGGACGCGGTGACGATATGGGCGCGTACGTGCGGAAGCCTCGCGAGGGCTTGCTGCCCGGCTGCGTCGAACTGATCCGTTGCCAGGTCGTACTGCAGAACCGGGAAGTCCGTTGTGGCGGCCCGGTCCATGTCGATGAGGACTCCCTGGACGAGCGAGACCGCGAACACCAGCAGAACCAGGCCGGCGGCCACTCGGAGCGCACCCCCCGGCTCGGCCTCGTTGCGCCGCATGGCGAGGCCGAGCGTGAGCGAGCGGGTGGAGTCGGCGATCCACCGCGCTGTGAAGCTGCACAGGGCCGGCAGGGCCGTCACGAGTCCGATGCCTGTCAGCACGGCTGCGGTGGGGATGAGAACGGCGTAGGTCGCCGTCTCCTGAGGTACGTACCCCAGCGCCCCGGCGATGCAATAGGCGGCGGCGATGCCCGTCCCGGCAAGCAGCGGCAGAAACCCCAGACTCGAAGGGGCTTTGGCGACGGCGTTCCTGCGAGCGGCCAGCGGGTTGAGAACAGCGTTCCGCGCACTGGCTCGCCCAACGAACCAGGCGAGCACCGGGCAGCCGACCAGGCAGGTGAAGAGGGTCGAGCCGGACAGCGCGCCGTCACTGGGATACCAGGTGAATCCGGGTAGACCGACGCGCGCGCCGAGCTGGTTCAGAATCCAGTACTCACCGAGTCCCAAGACAGCGCCGAACCAGGCGGCCACAACCGTCTCGGTGGCGTTCACCCGGCGCACGTCCTTGGCACTCATGCCCAGCAGCCGGAGTGCTGCCAGCCGACGGGCCCGCTCAGCGGCGGAGAGACGGGCGCATACGGAGAGGAACACGACAAGCGGCAGCAGTACGGCACCGGACATGGTGTACCGCAGCATGTCGAGCGCCGGCGGCTCGAGGGTGGAAGGCGGGACCCAGTCGTGCCCGAAGCCCGAAAGGGCGTAGCCGTCGCGGAGTTGATCGCGGCCGATACCGACGAACGCGACGAGTTCCCCCGGACGCGCCAGCCCCTGCGGGCCGACGATCCCGCGTTCCCGACCTGGCAGGCGTTGGGCCAGCGAGGTGTCCTTGCGCAGCAGTTCGTGCAGCCTCGGGGACACGTAGAAGTCTCCGCGCTCCGGGAAGTGCGTCAGCCCTGGTGGGGGCGTGACGGACTTCGCACCGCGTGCCAGGAAGATCCGGGTGAGGGGCCGCGAGTCGTAAGGGTCGGTGCGTTCCAGCCCGCGAGGATAGGCGTCCGCTTCGGAGGGGGGTGCGGAGGTCAGCTGCCGGGCCGCTACGCGTGCGTCCTGTGCCGCGAGCATTCCGGGGATCGTAAGCACGATGGCCAGGCAGCACACGCCGATCGATACGCCGACCACCATCAGCGCGAATCGCGCCCGGTTGCCTCGGCCGCTGCCGAGCAGCAGCCGCAGCCCCAGAAGGAATTCCATCACCGGGCTGCCCGATCCTGCCCGGTGAGTACACCATCCACCATGCGGTATCTGGTGTCCGCCCGGTCCGCTACCTCCGTGTCATGGGTGACCAGGACCACGGCGGAACCCTGCGAGCGAGCCAGCGTGAGGAACTCCTCCAACACCGTGTGTGCGCTCACGCTGTCGAGTGAGCCGGTCGGCTCGTCGGCGAAGACGACCGTCGGCCTGTGCACCAGTGCGCGTGCCACCGCAGCTCGCTGACTCTGGCCTCCGGACACCTGCGCGGGACGGCGCTCCCGCACCTCGCTCAGTCCCAGTCGGCCGAGCACTTCTCCTGCGGTGGCGAGCGCCTCCTTCTTGCGTTGCCCTGCCAGCCGCAGGGGCAGCGCCGCGTTCTCCTCCACCGTGAGTTCCGGCAGGAGTTCGCCGTATTGGAAGACGAACCCGAACCGGTCGCGGCGCAGGGAACTCAGCTCGTCGTCGCCGAGTTCCCCCAGCTTCCTGCCCTCGAACCGGACTTCGCCGGCGCTGACGGGCAGAACCCCGGCCAGGCAGTACAGCAGCGAGGACTTGCCCGAACCGCTCGGCCCTGTGATGGCGGCGATCTCCCCCCGCCGCACTGCGATGCTGGCACCTTTAACGGCTGCGGAAGAGCCGTAGGAGAGATGGATCTCCCGAGCAATCAGGATCTCGGACACCACGAGTTCCTCAGCTCTAACGGTGGGTGGAGAAATGCACGCCGTTGGTGCAGTCGTCCCACCTGAGCGCACCCCTGTCGAGGCAGACGCTGATGTCGGCGTCGTCCGTGTACAGCTGCGATCCCTCCCAGTTGGAGTGATGCATGCGGACCGTGGAGCGCTGCTTCCCGTAGTAATGGACCCAACCGCGATTCTCGACGCGAATCCGCACGTATCCGTTGCGCCCGTCCCCCGGGTCCAGGTCCTTCAGGGCGCCCCGCCATTCGAAGGCACCGTGGTTGTGGTGAGCCGGGTTGAACCGGTACTCGATGTCCTTGAGGACGACCTTCCTGTCCACCTCGATGGGATTGGCCTCCTTCCAGGACGACGCAAACGCCGTCCCCGCCCCCGCGAGAAACACCCCTGCCGCCAGCACACCCGCAAGCGCCTTCTTCATCACGCCACCTCTCTGCGATCGCAGCCACCCCAACCGGCAGCCCCATCACAGAACGTAGCGCCATGCTCACGCGACGAATCCTTTACCCTCGCTCCCCTCCACCACATCAGGTGATCCAGATCAAGACACCGGCCGAAACCCCCACGCACCGAGAGGCGGCACCCCCGCACAGGGTGCCGCCTCTCTCTTTTCGTGCGCCGGAACAGCCGCCGATCGGTGAGGGTCGGGGACCAGCGGCTGGTCCGGGGTCGGGCCGCCCGGCAGGGACTAGCGGTGGTCGCTGCCTTCCGACTGCGTCGCCGCGCGGCCCGCCTCCAGGCGCGCCACCGGGATGCGGAACGGGGAGCAGGAGACGTAGTCGAGACCGACCTCGTGGAAGAAGTGGACCGACTCCGGGTCACCGCCGTGCTCGCCGCAGACGCCGAGCTTCAGGTCGGGGCGGGTGCGGCGGCCGGCTTCCGCGGCCGAGCGCACCAGGGAACCGACACCGTCCTTGTCGATCGTCTCGAAGGGGGAGACGCCGAAGATGCCCTTCTCCAGGTAGGCCGTGAAGAAGGAGGCCTCCACGTCGTCCCGGGAGAAGCCCCACACCGTCTGGGTGAGGTCGTTCGTGCCGAAGGAGAAGAACTCGGCGGCCTCGGCGATCTGACCGGCGGTCAGCGCGGCCCGCGGCAGCTCGATCATCGTGCCGATCGCCAGCTTCAGCTGCGTACCGGTCGCGGCCTCCACCTCGGCGACGACCCGGTCCGCCTCCTCGCGGACGATCTCCAGCTCCTGGACCGTGCCGACGAGCGGGATCATGATCTCGGCGCGCGGGTCGCCCTTGGCGGACTTGCGCTCCGCCGCCGCCTCCGCGATCGCGCGGACCTGCATGGTGAACAGGCCGGGGATGACGAGGCCGAGGCGGACGCCGCGCAGGCCGAGCATCGGGTTCTGCTCGTGCAGGCGGTGGACGGCCTGGAGCAGCCGGAGGTCGTTCTCGTGCGGCTCCTGGCGGGACTCCGCGAGGGCCACGCGGACCGAGAGTTCCGTGATGTCGGGGAGGAACTCGTGCAGCGGCGGGTCCAGGAGACGGATCGTCACCGGGAGGCCGTCCATCGCCTCGAAGAGCTCGATGAAGTCCTTCTTCTGGAGGGGCAGCAGCGCCTTCAGGGACTCCTCGCGCTCCGCCTCCGTGTCGGCGAGGATCAGGCGCTCCACCAGCTCGCGGCGGTCACCGAGGAACATGTGCTCGGTGCGGCACAGGCCGATGCCCTGGGCGCCGAAGCGGCGGGCGCGCAGCGCGTCCTCGGCGTTGTCCGCGTTGGCCCGGACCCGCAGCCGGCGCTTGCGGTCGGCGAAGGCCATCATGCGGTGGACCGCCTCGACCAGCTCGTCGGCGTCGTCGGCACCGGGGTGCATCCGGCCCTCGAAGTACTCCACGACCGGGGAGGGCACGACCGGGACCTCGCCCAGGTAGACCTTGCCGGAGGAGCCGTCGATGGAGATGACGTCGCCCTCTTCGACCACGTGACCGCCCGGCACCGTCATACGGCGGCGCTTGGTGTCGACCTCCAGCTCCTCCGCGCCGCAGACACAGGTCTTGCCCATGCCGCGGGCCACCACGGCCGCGTGGGAGGTCTTGCCGCCGCGCGAGGTGAGGATGCCCTCGGCCGCGATCATGCCGTCCAGGTCGTCGGGGTTGGTCTCACGGCGGACCAGGATGACCTTCTCGCCGGAGCGGGACCACTTCACCGCGGTGTACGAGTCGAAGACCGCCTTGCCGACCGCCGCGCCCGGCGACGCCGCGATGCCGCGCGCCACCTGCTCGACCTTGGCCTGCTCGTCGAAGCGGGGGAACATCAGCTGGGCGAGCTGGGCGCCGGTGACGCGCTGGAGGGCTTCCGTCTCGTCGATCAGGCCCTGGTCCACCAGCTGGGTGGCGATACGGAACGCGGCACCCGCGGTGCGCTTGCCGACCCGGGTCTGGAGCATCCACAGCTGACCGCGCTCGATCGTGAACTCGATGTCGCAGAGGTCCTTGTAGTGGTTCTCCAGCGTCTCCATGATCTGCATGAGCCGGTCGTACGACTTCTTGTCGATCTGCTCCAGCTCCGCCAGCGGGACGGTGTTGCGAATGCCCGCGACCACGTCCTCGCCCTGGGCGTTCTGGAGGTAGTCGCCGTAGACGCCCTGGTGGCCGGAGGCGGGGTCGCGGGTGAAGGCGACGCCGGTGCCGGAGTCGGGGCCGAGGTTGCCGAAGACCATGGAGCAGATGTTGACCGCGGTGCCGAGGTCGCCGGGGATGCGCTCCTGGCGGCGGTAGAGCTTGGCGCGGTCGCCGTTCCAGGAGTCGAAGACCGCCTTGATGGCGAGGTCCATCTGCTCGCGCGGGTCCTGCGGGAAGTCCCGGCCGGCCTCCTTCTTGACGATCTTCTTGAAGGTGGTGACCAGCTTCTTCAGGTCGGCGGCCTCCAGGTCGGTGTCGACCGTGACCTTCTTGGCCGCCTTGGCGGCGTCGAGGGCCTCCTCGAACAGCTCGCCGTCGACGCCGAGGACGGTCTTGCCGAACATCTGGATGAGGCGGCGGTAGGAGTCCCACGCGAAGCGGTCGTCGCCGGCCTGCTTGGCCAGGCCCTGCACCGACTTGTCGGAGAGGCCGATGTTCAGGACCGTGTCCATCATGCCGGGCATGGAGAACTTGGCGCCCGAGCGGACCGACACGAGAAGCGGGTTGTCGGCCTGGCCGAGCTTCTTGCCCATGCGGGTCTCGAGGGCGTCGAGGTGCGCACTCACCTCGTCACGCAGTGCCACGGGCTCCGCGCCGCTCTCCAGGTAGACCTTGCAGGCCTCCGTGGTGATGGTGAAGCCGGGAGGCACCGGGAGACCCAGGTTGGTCATCTCGGCGAGGTTGGCACCCTTGCCGCCGAGGAGGTCCTTGAGGTCCTTGTTGCCCTCGGTGAAGTCGTAAACGAACTTCGTTACGTGGGGTTCTTTGTTTTCCGACACGGGTCTCGACTCCTTGAGGCCACGGTGGCTGCCCTGACGGCCAGGAACATACCCAGATCGAAGGTCTATGGGTACGTCTACTTGCGCGTCATGCGCCTGTAACCACCCGTCCGCCAGCGGATCGAAAGTCAAAGCTTGGCAAGCCCTAGCCGCTCCTTGTTTTCACTTCTTGAACGCAACCTGCTCCAGAGGTGCGGTTTACCGCTCACATGAGCGCCTCTCGGCACGACTGATTTCGGTCGATGAACGATCAAGGGGTGGCACCCAGTGCCACCCCTTGGAGAAGTGCAGTCGGCCTTGATCCGCTCATCTGAGCGCAACCCTTATCAAGGGTGGCGAGAATCACGCTCCCACACCCCGCCGGATTTCACCATGCGGACGGTCCGCCGGGTCCCGGAGGCCGACAGAAACCGCAGTACAAAGGGTGCGATACGCCGCATCACACGCCCAGCGCCAGCAGGCGCTCCTCCACCCGCTCCGGCGCGTACAGGTGTTCCACCACCAGCGCCCCCGCTCCGATGAGCGCGGCCCGGTCGCCCAGCCGGGACGTGACGACGTCCAGATGGGCCGTGGAGCGGGGCAGCGCCCGCTGGTACAGCAGCTCGCGCACCCCGGTGAGGAAGGGCGTTCCGGCCAGATCGCCGGCGATCATCAGCACCCCGGGGTTCAGCAGGGTCACCACCGTCGCCAGCACGTCCCCGACCCGGCGGCCCGCCTCCCGCGCCAGCGCCGCCGCCTCCGGATGCCCGGCCGCCAGCAGGTCCCGTACGTCCGAGCCGGAGGCCGCCGGCACCCCGGACTCCGCCAGCCGCCGCGCCACCGCGCCGCCGCTCGCCACCGCGGCGAGGCAGCCCTGCGAGCCGCACCGGCACAGCGCGTCCGCGCCCACCCGGATGTGCCCGATGTCGCCCGCGCCCCCGTCGACACCCCGGTAGACCGAGCCGTCCACGACCACGCCGGCGCCGATGCCGGTGGACACCTTGACCAGGACGAAGGCCGCGCAGTCGGGGTGTCCGGTGCGCTGCTCGCCGTAGGCCATCAGGTTGGCGTCGTTGTCCACCAGGACCGGGACCGCCGGGGCCCCGGTCTGCTCGGTGAAGGCGCGGCGGAGGCGGCCTCTTATGTCGTAGCCGTCCCAGCCCGGCATCATCGGCGGCTGCACCACCCGGCCGGTCTCGCTGTCCACCGGGCCGGGCACGGCCAGCCCTATGCCGCAGACCAGCTCGGCCGGCCGCCCGGCCTTCTCGAGCAACCGGGCGAACAACCGGCCGAGTTCGCCGAGCACCCTCTCCGGGCCGTCCTCGACGGCCAGCACCTCCGCGTGCTCGGCGAGGATCTCGCCGGTCGGGGAGAGGACCGCCGCGCGGGCGTGCCGGGTGTCGAGGTCGGCGGCGAGCACCACCGCGTGGGAGTCGTCGAACTCCAGGGTGATGGAAGGGCGGCCGCCGAGCGGCGAGTCCACCGGGCCGCCCGCGCCCTCGCGCAGCCAGCCGGCCCGGAACAGCCGGTCCAGCCGCTGACCGACCGTCGCCCGGGACAGCCCGGTCGCCTGCTGGAGCGCACCCCGTGTCACGGCCCGTCCGCTGCGCACCAGTTCGAGCAGATCCCCGGCGCCGGCCTGACTGCCGCCCCTGGAGCTCTTCACGGTCCTTCCCGGCCGTCCGGTCATGCGCACCCCCTTGTGTTCCTCAAGCCTGCATTACATAGTGAGTTTTGCGTGTTAAATAGACGTAACTCTACGGTGGCCACTGCCAAACCCGGTCGTCATGGCCGGTCGCCTTCGTCTTCGGGGAGCCCCGAGTGGATCGCACTGCCCAGCTCAACGCCCGTCCCGCGCAGTACGAGATCGCATACGATCCGCCCGCCATCCCCTCGTCCCTGCACGTCAGGGCCGCCCGGGTGCTCGACGCCAACTGGACGGGCAGTTCGACGGTCCCGTCCCGGAAGCTGTATCCGCACCAGTGGTCCTGGGACTCGGCGTTCATCGCGATCGGGCTGCGGCACCTCTCGCCGCTGCGGGCCCAGACCGAGCTGGAGACACTGCTGGCCGCGCAGTGGGGCGACGGCCGTGTCCCGCACATCGTCTTCAACCCCTCCGTCCCGCTCGACGCGTACTTCCCGAGCCCCGATTTCTGGCGGTCCGCCACCGCCGGGAGCGCCGCGGGCGCCCCGCGCACCGTACAGACCTCGGGGATCGTGCAGCCACCGGTCCATGCGCTGGCGGCCTGGCTGGTGCACCGCGCCGACCCCGGGCTGTCCCGGGCGCGGGGCTTCCTGGCCCGGGTGTACCCGCGGCTGGCGGCCTGGCACCGCTATCTGCTGCACCGGCGGGACCTGGGCGGCGGCGGACTGGTGTCGGTGGTCCATCCGTGGGAGCAGGGCATGGACAACAGCCCCTGCTGGGACGCCCCGCTGGCCCGGATCGCCCCGGCCCCGGCCCGCTCCTTCCGCCGCGCCGACCTCGCCCACGGCGCCCCCGAGGACCGGCCGACGGACCTGGACTACGGCCGGTACGTACGGCTCGCGGCGGACTACCGGGACGGGGGGTACGGCGACGACGCCGGCCGGCGGGGAGGGGCCGGCCCCCGGGGCGGCGAGTTCGCCGTCGAGGATCCGGCGTTCAACGCCCTGCTCATCGCCTCCGAGCACGCGCTCGCCCGGATCGCCGAGGAGCTGGGCGCGGCCGGCGCCGCCCGCCGTGCGCGTGCGGAGCGGCTGACGGCGGCGCTGGTGGCGCGGCTGTGGGACCCGGAGGCCGGGATGTTCCTGTGCCGGGATCTGCGCGCCGGGCCGCCCGGATCCCGGCCGGGGCAGGGAGCGCTCGTCCCCGAGCGGAGTGTCTCCGGGCTGGTGCCGCTGCTTCTGCCCGGCCTGCCCCGCGCCATCGCCGCCACCCTCGTCCGCACCCTGCACGGCCCGCACTTCTCCCTCGGCGACCGCACCCGGCTGGTCCCCAGCTACGACCTGCTCGGCGAGGCCTTCGACCCGCACCGCTACTGGCGCGGCCCGGCCTGGTTCAACACCGGCTGGCTGCTGGAGCGGGGGCTGCGCACCCATGGGGAGCGGGACCGGGCCGACGCGCTGCGCACCGCGATGCTGCACCTCGCGGACAGCACCGGTTTCGCCGAGTACGTCGATCCGTACACCGGCGAGGCCTGCGGGGCGACCGGCTTCAGCTGGACGGCGGCGCTCGCGCTGGACCTCCATCACCAACTGGGCCAAGAGCTTCTCAAGCACCCCGCACCAGGCGTGTCCCCCACGGGCACCGGCACGTTCGACAGGAGTGACAAGGAAGGGAACCCGGCATGACGGACCGGCATCATCTGCTCGTGCACGGCGCGACGTTCGCCGCCGTGGGCGACCGGGGCGACATCAGCGGGGTCCGGGGCGGCAGCCTTCCGGACGGGTTATTCGTACGGGACGCCCGGCACCTCAGCCGCTGGCAGCTCACCGTCGACGGCGGGGTGCCCGAGTTGCTGAGCCCGGTCACGGACGGCGACGCCGCCGCCCACTGCGTCCTGGTGCCGCGCGGCGGCCGCCAGGAGCCCCCGGCACACACCCTCTTCCGCGAACAGGCCGTCGGTGACAGCGCGTTCGTGGAGACGCTCCGGGTGACCAGCAACCGCCCGGTGCCCACCACGGTCCGCCTCGCCATCACCGCCGACGCGGACTTCGCCGACCAGTTCGAGCTGCGCTCCGACCACCGCACCTACATCAAGGCCGGGGCCGTACGCTCCCGGCAAGTCCTCGACGACGGCATCGAGTTCGCCTACCGCCGCGCCGAATGGCGGTCCTGTACGACGATCAGCGCCGAGCCCGCTCCGGACGCCGTCGAGGAGACCGGCACCGGCGCCCGCCGACTGGTGTGGACCCTGACCCTGGAACCGCACGGCACGACCGAGCTGGTGCTGCGCGTGATGGCCCGCCCGCACGGCGACAAGCGGGCCCTGCGGGTGCCCCGCGGCCCGGCCGCCGTACGCGAGCACCTGCTGTCCCTGGAGGAGCGGTTCATGGAGGGGGTGGCCTTCCCCACCGGCTGGCCGGAGCTGGCGGAGGCCTGCGCCCGGGGCCTCGCGGACCTGGCGGCGCTCCAGGTGCCGGCCACCGGGCCGGACGGCGAGGAGCTGCGGGTGCCGGCCGCCGGCGCGCCCTGGTTCCTCACCCTGCTCGGCCGGGACGCCCTGCTCACCTCCCTGTTCGTGCTTCCCTACCGGCCCCAGCCGGCCGCCGCCGTCCTGCTGGCGCTCGCCGCCACCCAGGCGACCGACAGCGGGCCGTTCCCGGTCGCCCAGCCGGGCAAGATCGTGCACGAGGTGCGCCACGGCGAGCTGGCGCACTTCGGCCAGGTGCCGTTCCGCCGGTACTACGGCTCGGTCGACGCCACCCCGCTGTTCCTGATCCTGCTCGGCGCCTATGCCGAGCGGACCGGCGACAGCGCCCTGGCCCGCCGTCTGGAGCCGCATGCCCGGGCCGCGATCGGCTGGATGCTCGACCACGGCGGCCTGACCTCCCGCGGCTACCTCGTCTACCGCGCCGACAAGGGCGGTCTCGCCAACCAGAACTGGAAGGACTCCCCCGGCGCGATCTGCTGCGCCGACGGCAGCCGGCCCACCGGCGCGGTGATGGCGGCGGGCGCCCAGGGCTATGCGTACGACGCGCTGCGCCGCACGGCGTGGCTGGCGCGCACGGTGTGGTCCGACGAGACGTACGCCGCGCTGCTGGAGCAGGCGGCCGCCGACCTCCGGGACCGTTTCCAGCGGGACTTCTGGATGCGGGAGCACTCCTTCCCCGCGCTGGCGCTGGACGGCAGGGGCCGCCAGATCGACGCGCTGGCCTCCGACGCCGGGCATCTGCTGTGGTCGGGGCTGCTGGACAAGGAGTACGGCGAGGTGGTCGGGCGCAGGCTGCTGGAGCCGGACTTCTTCTCCGGCTGGGGCGTCCGCACCCTGGCCTCCGGCCAGCCGGCGTACCACCCCCTCTCCTACCACCGCGGCTCGGTCTGGCCGCATGACAACGCGCTGCTCACGCTGGGGCTGGCCCGTTACGGCCTGCACGACGAGGCCCGTACGGTCGCCCACGCGCTGGTCGACGCGGCGACGGCCACCGGCCACCGGCTGCCGGAGGTCCTCGCGGGCTACGACCGCGGCACGCACAGCGAGCCGGTGCCGTACCCGCACGCCTGCCTGCGCGAGGCCCGCTCGGCGGCGGCCCCCCTCGCCCTCCTCACGGCGGTCGGGGGCGCCTAGGGCATGCGGGTCAGGGTGGGGCACCTCGCTTGAGAAGGCGTTTGCCGGGTGTTTGCCGACCGCCGTGAACAGCCGTCCGGGGCGGGCCGTACCGGATGACGGCGGGCCAGGCGGACCGTTCTCCGGTCCGCCCAGCCTCCCCGCGTGGCCCGCCCTTCGCCACGGCTGTCGTACGGAAGGACCTCCGGGTTGCCTCAGCACACAAGCACGCACCAGCCCTCGGACACCGGCCGGGCGGAGCCGACCCAGGGCCCCGAGGACCTCCCCGACGCTCCCGCGCCCGCGACGGACCCCAGCAGCGAACCCGAAGCGGAAGCCGAAGCCGAAGCCGCAGCCCCGCCCCAAGGCGAAACGGAAGCCGAAGCCGCAGCCGAATCCCCCGCGCCCGGCCAAGCCGGAACCGCAGACCCTGCGCCCAGCCCAGCCGAAGCCGAAGCCGCAGACTCCGCTCCCGCTCCCGGCCGGGACGGCATCGCTGAGCTGCCCCGGCGCTCCCGGCGGCCCTGGGTGTTCTGGCGGGAGCGGTATCCGGTCGCCGCGCGGGTGGTGTCCTATGCCGTGACCGTGTGCGCCGCCGCTCTGGTCCTCGCCGCGCTGGTGCTGCCGAACACCGTCGTACGGCTGGAGCCCACGGCGTTCACCCGGATTCCCGGGGAGGCGGTCATCGGCGCCGCCGTGCTGCTCGCGCTGCCGCGTCGGCCGCGGCTCGCGCTGGCCGTGGTGTCCGGGCTCGCGCTGGCGGCCATGACCGTGCTGAACCTGCTGGACATGGGCTTCAACCAGTACCTGGGCCGGGGCTTCAACGTCGTACTGGACTGGAGCCTGTTCGGCGACGCGGAGTCGTATCTGGCGGACTCCCTCGGCCGTACGACCGCTCTCGCCGCCGTGGTCGGGGTCATCGCCCTCGTCGTCCTCCTCTTCGTGCTGCTCACGCTGTCGACGGTCCGGCTGAGCAACCTGCTCGTCCGGAACCACGGCATCGCCACCCGGGGCACGCTGATCGCCGGGGTGGCGTGGATCACCTGCTCCTCGCTGGGCCTCCAGCTGGGCGGTGTGCCGATCGCCTCCGACGGCACCGCCTCCGCGATGAAGGCGCAGGTCCGGGAGGTGGCGAGCACGCTGCGGGACGAGGCGGAGTTCGAGAAGGTGGCCCGGGTCGACGCCTTCGGGAACACGCCGGGCAGCCAGCTGGTCCCCGATCTGCGCGGCAAGGACATGATCTTCACGTTCATCGAGAGCTACGGCCGCAGCGCGATCGAGGACCCGATCATGGCGCCGGGTGTCGACGCGACCCTCGACGCCCGTACCAAGGCGCTGGCCAAGGCCGGTTTCCACGCCAAGAGCGGCTGGCTGACCTCGGCCACCTACGGCGGCAGCAGCTGGCTCGGGCACTCCACCACCATGTCGGGCCTGTGGATCAGCAACCAGCAGCGCTACCGCACGGTGATGGCCAGCGACCACCTCAGCCTGACCGAGGCGTTCAAGAAGACGGGCGCCTTCGACACGGTCGGGGTCATGCCGGGCGTGCAGAAGGCGTGGCCGGAGCAGAAGTGGTACGGCCTCGACAAGGTCTACAACGCCTTCCAACTCGGCTACAAGGGGCCGAAGTTCAGCTGGTCGACCATGCCGGACCAGTACGCGTTGCAGCAGTACCAGGACCGGGTGCACAGCAGGAAGCCCGCGGACGGCAAGGCGCGCATGTCGCTGCTGATCCTCACCTCCAGCCACCAGCCGTGGGCGCCGATCCCGCACATGGTCGGCTGGGACCAGCTGGGCGACGGCTCGATCTTCAAGGGCATCCAGGCGGCGGGCAACAAACCGGCCGACGTCATCGCCGACACCACCAAGTCCCGCCAGGAGTACGGCAAGACGATCCAGTACTCGGTGACCGCGCTCACCCAGTGGCTGGAGCGGTACGGCACCAAGGACACCGTCCTGGTCTTCCTCGGCGACCACCAGCCCATCGCCCGGGTCAGCGGGAACCACGCCAGCCGTGATGTGCCGGTGGCGATCGTCGCCAAGGACCCGAAGGTGCTGGACAGGATCTCCGGGTGGGGGTGGTCGGACGGCCTGCGGCCCGCCCACGACGCCCCGGTGTGGCGGATGAGCGCCTTCCGCGACCGCTTCCTGACGGCCTACGGCTCGACCCCGCACCCGAAGAAGGGCTGATACCCCCTAGGGGGCTCTCTCAGCCCCCGGAGGTGTCCAGCTCCGCGTCCTCGCTCACGCCCGCGCAGTCGTACGGGTCCTTCAGCCAGCCGTCCGGCAGCACCACCCGGTTGTTGCCGGACGTACGGCCCCGGGGCCCGTCCGCGCCGGACGGCCAGGCCTGGTCGAGGTCCAGCTCGTCCAGCCCGGCCCTCAGCTCCTCCAGCGAGGAGGTGATCGCGAGCCGCTTGCGCATCTCGGAGCCGACCGCGAAGCCCTTCAGGTACCAGGCGACGTGCTTGCGGAAGTCGATCACGCCCTTGGACTCGTCGCCGATCCACTCGCCGAGCAGCCGGGCGTGCCGGACCATGACGTCGGCGACCTCGCGCAGCGCGGGCCGGGCCACCTCCTCCGGGCGTCCTTCGAAGGCCGCGACCAGGTCGGCGAAGAGCCACGGCCGGCCGAGGCAGCCGCGGCCGACGACCACGCCGTCGCAGCCGGTCTCGCGCACCATCCGCAGCGCGTCCTCGGCGCACCAGATGTCGCCGTTGCCGAGCACCGGGATCTCCGGGACGTGCTCCTTCAGCCGGGCGATGGCGTCCCAGTCGGCGGTGCCGCCGTAGTGCTGGGCGGTGGTACGGCCGTGCAGGGCGATGGCGGTGACGCCCTCCTCGACGGCGATACGGCCGGCGTCGAGGTAGGTGAGGTGGTCGTCGTCGATGCCCTTGCGCATCTTCATGGTGACGGGCAGGTCACCGGCGCCGGAGACCGCCTCGCGCAGGATGGCGCGCAGCAGGTTCCGCTTGTACGGCAGCGCCGAGCCGCCGCCCTTGCGGGTGACCTTGGGGACCGGGCAGCCGAAGTTCAGGTCGATGTGGTCGGCCAGGTCCTCTTCCACGATCATGCGGACGGCCTTGCCGACGGTCACCGGGTCGACGCCGTACAGCTGGATAGAGCGCGGCTGCTCGCTCGCGTCGAACCTGATCAGCTGCATGGTCTTGTCGTTGCGTTCGACCAGCGCCCGGGTCGTGATCATCTCGCTGACGAAGAGGCCCTTGCCGCCGCTGAACTCCCGGCACAGGGTGCGGAAGGGCGCGTTGGTGATCCCCGCCATGGGTGCGAGCACGACGGGCGGTGCGACGGCGTGCGGGCCGATGGAGAGCGGGTGGGTCATCACAGGGCTCCGGTACGGATGTACGACACAGTCAAGCCCCCATTGTCCCCCACCCGGGTACTCGGATGAGCCGGAGGTGGCGGACGACCGGCCGACCGGTCGCCGGGAAGAATCGTGTAGCTGTAATTAGTTAGACATACTATTGAAGTCGGGTACGATGAGACCATGCCCGAGTTGAGTCATCGCAGACGTCTGCTGGTGCTCGCGATCTGCTGTATGAGTCTGCTGATCGTGAGCCTCGACAACACCGTGCTGAACGTGGCGCTGCCGTCGATGCAGCGCGACCTGCACGCCACGACCGCCGGCCTCCAGTGGACGATCGACGCCTACACCCTGGTGCTGGCCTCGCTGCTGATGCTGGCGGGGTCCACCGCCGACCGCATCGGGCGCAGAAGAGTCTTCATGGCGGGCCTGGTGGTCTTCTCCGTCGGCTCGCTGCTCTGCTCGCTCGCGCCCAACCTGGAACTGCTGATCGTCTTCCGGATGGTCCAGGCCGTCGGCGGCTCGATGCTCAACCCGGTCGCCATGTCGATCATCACCAACACCTTCACCGACGCCCGCGAGCGTGCCCGCGCGATCGGTGCCTGGGGTGCGGTGGTCGGCATCTCGATGGCGGCGGGCCCGCTGGTGGGCGGACTCCTCGTCCAGTCGGTGAGCTGGCGCGCGATCTTCTGGATAAACCTCCCGGTCGGCCTCGCCGCCCTGCTCCTCACCCTGCGCTTCGTCCCGGAGTCCCGGGCGCCCAAGGCCCGCCGCCCCGACCCGGTCGGCCAGCTGCTGGTGATCGCCCTGTTCGGCGCGCTGACCTACGCCATCATCGAGGCCCCCTCCTCCGGGCCCGGCACGGTGGCGCCGTTCGCCGCGGTGGCCCTGGCCGCGCTGCTGGCCCTGCTCTGGTACGAGCCCCGGCGCGAGGAACCCCTCATCGACCTGCGCTTCTTCGGTTCGGCCCCGTTCAGCGGCGCGACCGTGATAGCGATCAGCGCGTTCGCGGCGCTCGGCGGCTTCCTCTTCCTGTCCACCCTCTACCTTCAGAACGTGCGGGGCCTGGACGCGCTGCACGCGGGCCTGTGGATGCTGCCGATGGCCGCGCCCACCTTCCTGTGCGCACCGCTGTCCGGACGGCTGGTCGGCAGCCGCGGCCCCCGCCTGCCCCTCCTGATCGCCGGTACGGCGATGACGGCGAGCGCCGCCCTCTTCGCCGTCTTCGAGGCCGAGACCTCGAACGTCACGCGTCTGATCGGCTACGTCCTGTTCGGCATCGGCTTCGGCTTCGTGAACGCGCCGATCACCAACACGGCCGTCTCCGGGATGCCGCGCGCCCAGGCCGGGGTGGCCGCCGCCGTCGCCTCCACCAGCAGACAGCTGGGCCAGACGCTCGGTGTCGCGGTGATCGGCGCGGTCCTGGCCTCCGGCGTCGGCTCCTCGCCGTTCAGATCCGCCTTCGTCTCGGCGGCCGGCCCCGGCTGGTGGATCCTCACCGGCTGCGGCCTGGCCGTCCTCGCCCTCGGCCTGCTCACCAGCGGCAGCTGGGCCCGTCGCACCGCCGAGCGCACGGCGGAGCGCCTGGAGTCCTCGGAGATCCGCCAGCCCGTGGGCGCCTCCGGACGGAGCTAGACCCGGTCGGGCGGGCCTAGATCCGGTCGGGCGGGCTCAGTTCGAGGGTGTCCGAGCAGATCTGGGCGTTGAGGTGGCGGCCCCGCCCGTCGGTCAGTTCGATGCGGGTGCCGTGCTCGCCCCGCCCGGGGTGCGGCGGGGTCACGTACAGGGCCGGATCGAGGTCGCCGGTGATGTAGCAGTACCCGTCCCGGTCCGTCCCGGTGCGGTAGTGGACCGGGAAGCCGGCCGCGTGGCCCGGTTCCAGCACCACCCGGGGCGCCGTGGCCCCCCGCTTCGGGCGCGACTCCATCCCCTGCGCCTTGCCCACCTGGGCGTCGAGTTCCGGGAAGCCGTCGAGGGCGCAGGGCCGCGTACCGGTGTTGCGGGCGCTGAGCAGGGCGGCCGGATCCCCCGGATGCCCGCCGTCGGCCATGCGGGTCAGTGTCCAGCGCAGGTGCGGTGTCCCGCAGTCGGCGACGGCGCGGTGGCCGTCGGCGCAGCCGGCCGCCCCCAGCAGCAGCGCCACGCCCAGGGCGGAGACGGCCGCGGTATGTCGTACCTGCACAAGAAACCCCCCGTGGCGAGGCGCCCTGCCTCTGCGGACAGGTAGATGCAGCCTCTCCCCCGGGGGGTTCCGTCAGCCGGTCCCGGCCGGTCTCAGCCGGCGGCGACCGGTCTCAGCCGTGCCGGCGGGTCAGTGACCGCTCTTCGCCAGGGCCGACACCAGGCGCAGGGCGTCCAGGGTGCCCACGCCGGTGGCCATGTCGTAGCCGTTGACCGCCTTGTAGCCGGTGACACCCTCGTAGCTGTTGTCGGTGCCGTCGTTGACGTCGACGATGCCGGCGCTCTTGTGCTTGTAGAGCGTGTACAGCGCCTCGTTGATGTGGCCGAGGCGGTGCCCGGCGGCCTGGTCGGCGAGGGCGACGATGCCCGAGAACAGCGGGGAGGCCTCGCTGGTGCCGCCGGAGACGTCCCAGCCGGTGGCCGTCGGGTCGAAGCTGGAGTAGACCCAGGCGCCGCCGTCGACGGCCGCGGCCATCGAGATGTCCGGGGTGCCACGGCGGGTGCCGACGACCTTCTGCACACCGTTCTGGAAGGCGGGACGGCCGAAGACGTGCGACTGGCCGCCGCCGCCCGCGCCGTAGTCGTTGTACACGCTGTCCGGCTTGACGCGCTGGCCCTTGTCGTTCAGGTGCAGCTGGGTGCCGCCGATGGAGGTGACCAGCGGGTCCGAGGAGGGCCAGGAGTTGACGCGCTTCTTGTAGTAGCCCTTGCCGTCCGCGGTGTTGTCCGTGGCGCCGCCGTCACCGGAGGAGGCGAGCACGGTCACGTGCTTGCGCTGCGCGTCCTGGAAGGCGTACCGCAGCTTCTTGATGCTGGTGAAGTCACCCTTCTCGAAGCCCGGGAAGGTGTTCTCGGTGGCACCGAAGCTCTGGCTGATGACGTCGCCGACCCCGTGGTCGATCAGGTACTTCTCGGCGCTCATCATCTCCGGCAGACCGGTGGTGCCCTCGGTCTCCGAGACCGCCGTCTCCACCAGCACGATCTTCGCGCCGGGCGCCACGGCGTGGGCCATCTCGACGTCCAGCGTGGTCTCGCCGGCCCAGCCGGTCATGTCGCTGTTCTTCGGGTCGAAGGCGGGGACGTGCCCCCACTTCACGACCTTGACCTTGGTGCTGGGCAGACCGAACTGCTTGCTGTAGACGTCCAGGTCGTGCTGGACCGTCGGGGAGCCGAACGAGTCGACGATGACGATCGTGCGCCCCTTGCCCGTGATGCCCTTCTTGTACAGCGCGTTCAGGTTGTACGCGGTGCGGTACTGAAGGGGGTTGTAGCAGGCGATGTGCCACTTGCTCTGGCACTGCGCGATGGGGAGCGGCTTGGCCACGCCGTGGACCAGCTGGTGTCCCGCGACAGCCGGCGCCGCGAAGGTGTGCGGTACGGCGGCGGAGGCGGTGGTGTTGCCACCGGCCGGCGACGTCGTGGTCAGCGCGGCGGCGGCAAGGGCGGCGGTGACGGCCGCGGTGGCCGCGACGCCGCGCCCGGTACGGGCTATGTGCATGAATTCCCCTGAGAGAGGTCCGTGGTCGGACGTGTCCGTGATCGGACGAAGTGGTCACGCGCATCCCATCGAGTGAGTCATGCACAGAACAAGACCAGGTCAGGGTTATTGAACAGCCGATGTCGAAGCTTTTACCGGAACACCACCTCGGGTCGGCCCTTTTCCGGCCATGCGCTGCTGCGTCGGTTGCCGCCCGGGTACCCGGGCCGGCACGTCAAGCCCTGCTGAGCGCCAGCTCGTACAGCCGCTCCAGCCGCTCGGCGGTCTGCTCGTCCTTCGGGGTGTAGGTGACCATGCGGGCACCCAGCTCGGGGCCGAGCCACAGGTCCGTGTGTTCCAGGGTGAGCAGGCCGACGTACGGGTTGCGGAACTCCTTGGTCCTGGAGCGGGTGGCGACCACCTCGTAGCGCTCCCAGTTCTCGCGGAACGCGGGGTACTCCTTCAGCCGTTTGAGCAGCATCTTCCAGGCGGGTTCGCCGAGGTGCCCGGCGAGGGAGGCGCGCAGCCGGGCGGCCATCAGCCGCTGCGACTCCGCGAGGTGGACGACGCCCTGCTGCCAGCCCGGGTCGCTGTGCACGAGGATCATGCAGTTGCGGTCCTCGGGCGGGATGGCGTCCAGGTCGCCCAGCAGCAGGCCGTAGGTGCGGTTGTAGGCGAGGATGTCGTACCGGCTGTTCTGGATGCAGGCGGGGTTCGGGTCCAGCCGGTCCAGCAGGGTGCGCAGCGCCGGGGTGACGCCGGTGCAGTGCGCGGCGGGCGTCGGGTCGGTGGCCCCGGCCAGTTGGAAGAGGTGGGCGCGCTCGCTGGCGTCCAGCAGCAGGGTGCGGGCGAGGGCGTCCAGGACCTGCACGGAGACCTGGATGTCGCGGGCCTGCTCCAGCCAGGTGTACCAGGTGACGCCGACCGCGGAGAGCTGGGCGACCTCCTCGCGGCGCAGGCCGGGGGTGCGGCGCCGGGCGCCCCGGACCAGGCCCACCTGCTCGGGGGTGATCCGCTCGCGCCGGCTGCGCAGGAAGGCGGCCAGCTCCTGGCGGCGGATCTGCGAGGGCCGGCGCGGCTGCCGGGTGGCGGTGTCCTGGACAAGGGGCGGCGCGGTCGTCATGGTTCCAGGGTGCCGCCTGCGCCATCCTGTTTCCAGGTACTTCTGGTACCAGGATGAGGAGACTCTGGTACCACTCTGAGTGCGGGCGCAGGCTCGGTGCCATGAGCGAAACCGTCATCACCGCCCCGGCCGGCACCGCCCGGCCGGCGGCCGGTCCGCCGGGACTCGGCGGGCTCGGCCTGTTCACCGTTCTGCTGGCCGCGGCGCTGCCGCTGGTCGACTTCTTCATCGTCAACGTCGCCCTGCCGGCCATCGGCTCCGGCCTGGCCGCGAGCGAGGCCGTGCTGGAGCTGGTGGTCGCCGGGTACGGGGTCGCGTACGCCGTGCTGCTGGTCGTCGGCGGACGGCTCGGGGACCTGTTCGGGCGGCGCCGGCTGTTCCTCGGCGGCATGGCCGCGTTCGGGCTGACCTCGCTGGCCTGCGGGCTGGCACCGGACGCCTGGACCCTGGTGGCGGCGCGGGTGGCGCAGGGCGCGGCGGCCGCCGCGATGCTGCCGCAGGTGCTCGCCACCATCCAGGCCGCCACCAGCGGCGCGCGCCGCGCGAAGGCCATGAGCCTGTACGGCGCGACGGCCGGGCTGTCGATGGTGGCCGGGCAGATACTCGGCGGGGTGCTGGTGGCCGCCGATGTCGCGGGCACCGGATGGCGGTCGGTGTTCCTGGTCAACGTGCCCGTGGTCGTGGTCGGGCTGGTGCTCGCGGTGCGGTTCGTGCCGGAGACCCGGTCGCAGCGTCCGGAGCCCGTGGACGGCCCGGGCACGGTGCTGCTCGCCGCGTCCCTGCTGACGCTGCTGGCGCCGCTCACCGAGGGCCGGGCGGCGGGCTGGCCGCTGTGGACGTGGCTGTCGCTGGCCGCGTTCCCGGTGGTGGCCGGGGCGTTCTGGGCGGTGGAGCGGCGGGCGGACCGGGCCGGGCGGACGCCGCTGGTGCCGCCGAGCCTGTTCGCGGTGGCGTCGATGCGGCGGGGGCTGGTGCTGATGGTGCCGTTCTCCATCGGCTTCGCCGGGTTCATGTTCGTGATCGCGCTGGCGCTCCAGCAGGGGGCCCGGCTCGGCCCGGTGCCGGCGGGGCTCGCGCTGGCGCCGATGGCCGTCGTCTTCCTCTTCGTCTCCCTCGCCGGTCCGCGGCTGGTCGCCCGGTACGGCACCCGGGTGGTCACCGCGGGGTCCGTGGCGCAGGGGGTGGGGGTGCTGCTGATCGCGCTGGCCGTGTGGCGGGACTGGCCGCACGTGGGCGTGGTGTCGCTGCTGCCGGGGATGGCGGTGGCCGGTGCGGGTCAGGCGCTCCAACTGCCCAATGTGATGCGGCTGGTGCTGTCCGAGGTGCCGGCGGCGCGGGCCGGGGTCGGCGGCGGGGTGATGGTGACGACCCAGCAGTCGGCGCTGGCGCTGGGCGTGGCCACGCTCGGCACGCTGTTCCTCACCCTGGTCCCCCACCTCGGCATGCGGGACGCGTTGCTGGTCACGCTGCTGACCCAGGTGGGCGGGATCGTCCTGACGGGCCTGCTGAGCCTGCGGCTGCCGAGGTCGGTGGGGTGAGCCACTGCTGAGGGGCGGGGCCCCGGTCAGGCCCCGCGGAGCCCCCGTATCAGCAGGTCCACCACGGCCCGGAACTCCTCCTCCACTCCTTCGCGCTGCCACTCTCGCGCGTAGCAGGGGTCGTGGAAGCGCCCGGTGGCCTGGAAGACGGCCCGGGCCGCGGCGGCGGGGTCGGACACGGTGAAGACGCCCGCCTCCGCTCCCGCCTCGACGATCCGGGTCAGCTGGCCGGTCAGGTCGGCGATGTGCTCACCGACGACGGTCCCGTTCTCGTCGGTGAGCACCGTGTAGGTGGCGAACAGCTCGGGATCGTCCCCGGCCTTGTGCCGCTTCGCCTCGAACAGCGCCGCGAGCCAGGCCCGCAGCCGCTCCTCGGGCGCGGCGTCCGCCGTGACGATGCCGGCCAGCTGTTGCGAAGTCCGGTCCAGCCAGCGCTTGGTGACGGCGCCCCGCAGCACCGCCTTGGTGCGGAAGTGCCGGTAGACGCTGCCGTGGCTGACGCCGAGCGCGCGGGCCACGTCGACCACGGTGGCCTTGGCCGGGCCGTGGCGGCGCAGCACCTCCTCGGTCGCTTCGAGGATGCGCTCGGCGGTCAGGGTCTCGCTGGTCGGTGCCATGTCTAGACCGTACCCGGCGGCCGGTTCAGCGTTCGCTGTCGAGGCTGGCCATCTGGGCGGGGGCGTAGCGCTCGCCGGCCGCCGCGTCCGCCGGGACGGCCTCCTCGACGGCCGCGAGGTCGTCCGCGTCCAGTACGACGTCCAGGGCGCCCAGCGACTCGCCGAGCCGCTGCCGGGTGCGGGCGCCGATCAGCGGCACGATGTCCTCGCCCCGGGCCAGCACCCAGGCGATGGCGAGCTGGGCGACGGTGGTGCCCTTCCGGTCGGCGATGCGGCGCAGGGCCTCGACCAGGTTCAGGTTGTGCCGGAGGTTGTCGCCCTGGAAGCGGGGCGAGTGGGCCCGGAAGTCGTTCGCGGACAGCTGCCGTTCCGGGGTGAAGTGGCCGGAGATCAGGCCGCGGGACAGGACGCCGTACGCCGTGATCCCGATGCCCAGCTCCCGTACGGTCGGCAGGATCTCCCGCTCGATGCCGCGGGAGATGAGCGAGTACTCGATCTGGAGGTCGGCGATCGGGGCGGTGGCGGCGGCCCGCCGGATGCTGTCGGCGCCGACCTCGCTGAGGCCGATGTGCCGCACGTACCCCTTCTCGACCAGCTCGGCGATGGCGCCGACGGTCTCCTCGACGGGCACGTCCGGGTCGAGGCGGGCGAGCCGGTAGACGTCGATGTGGTCGACGCCGAGGCGCTGGAGGGAGTAGGCGGCGAAGTTCTTCACGGCGGCGGGGCGGCCGTCGTAGCCGGTCCAGGTGCCGGCGGGGTCGCGCAGGGCGCCGAACTTGACGCTGACGAGGGCCTGTTCGCGGCGGGCCGGCGGGGCGGTGCGCAGCGCCTCGCCGACGAGCATCTCGTTGTGGCCCATGGCGTAGAAGTCGCCGGTGTCGAGGAGGGTGACCCCGGCCTCCAGGGCGGCGTGGACGGTCGCGACGGACTCCGCGCGGTCGGCGTCGCCGTACAGGGCGGACATGCCCATGCAGCCGAGGCCGAGGGCGGAGACCCGGGGGCCGGTGGTTCCGAGGTTTCGGGTTCGCATCGTCATGACCCCCACCCTGCCATGACAGATGACAGATTTCAATATCTGTCATCTGTCATTCGTCAGCTCGCGCCGGCGCGGCCCCCGCCGGAGAATGGGAGATGCCGACGTGCAGCCCCTCAGGCGGCGCCTGCCGTCGGCCGTGCGGTGTTCGCGCCGCCGAGGAGGCCGCCATGGTCGTCCGTATCGCCACCTACAACACCGAGAACCTGTTCCGCCGGCCTGCCGCCTTCCGGCTCGCCGACCCGGCCCAGCGGAAGCAAGTCCTCGACGATTTCGACACGTTGGTCGCGCTGCTCGACAAGGCGACGTACACCGACGCCGACAAGAAGGAAATCGCCGATCTCATCGTCACCAACCGGGCCTACGACATCGATCCGGACAATCCTCCGCTGATCTTCGTCAACCAGAACCGCCCGGGCAAGACCACCGGACTCTTCGACCCTCCCCCTCCGGGGGCCCAGGTCCAGGACCTGACCATCCACGCGACCGGCCGCGGCTCCTGGGCCGGCTGGGTCGAACTGGTCCAGGACGACCTGGACATGACCGCGGTACGGAACACCGCGCAGGTGGTCGCCGAGGTCACGGCGGACATCCAGCTGGTGGCCGAGGTCGAGGACCGGCTCACCCTGGACCTCTTCAACCGGCATGTCCTGGGCGCCGTCGAGGGCGCGCAGCCGTACCCCTTCAACCTGCTGATCGACGGCAACGATCCGCGGGGCATCGACGTCGGGATCCTCAGCCGCCGGGCGATCACCTCGGTCCGCCCGCACCTGTTCGACCCGGACCCGGCTCACCCCGACCGGCCCCTGTTCAGCCGCGACTGCCCCGAGTACGAGATCCAGCTCGGCGAGGGGACGACGCTGGTGCTCCTCGGCAACCACCTCAAGAGCAAGTTCCACGACGATCCGCGGCTGCGCCTGGCCCAGGCGCAACGGGTCGCGGAGATCTACCGGGCGGCGCTGGAGCGCACGCCGAACGTCGTGGTCGCCGGGGACCTCAACGACAGCCCGGACAGCGCGCCGCTGAAGGCGCTGCTCGACACCGGTCTGCGCGACGTGATGAGCCACCCGTCCTACCAGGGCGATCCGGGCACCCACGGCACCTGCCGCTCGGCCCGGGACAAGCTGGACTACATCCTGTTGCCGCCCGCCCTCTTCGACAAGGTGCAGCGGGTCGGCCTGGAGCCGAGGGGCATCTTCGAGCACCAGGACCACTTCGGCTCCGTGCACTCGAAGCTCGACGAGGCATCGGACCACGCGGCGCTCTTCGTGGACCTGGACATCTGAAGCGACCTGGACATCCGAAGCAGAAACGCCCGCCCGCCCAGCCGACGGAGTCGGATGAGCGGGCGGGCGGGAGACAGCCTGAACGCCGCCGGCGTCAGCAGCCGAGCAGACGCTGGGCCAGGTAGCCCTCGATCTGGTCCAGCGACACGCGCTCCTGCTTCATGGAGTCACGCTCGCGGACCGTGACCGCGTTGTCCTCGAGGGTGTCGAAGTCGACGGTCACGCAGTACGGCGTACCGATCTCGTCCTGGCGGCGGTAGCGGCGGCCGATCGCACCGGCGTCGTCGAACTCGATGTTCCAGTTCTGCCGCAGCGCCTGGGCGAGACCCTTGGCCTTGGGCGACAGCTCGGGGTTGCGGGACAGCGGCAGCACCGCGACCTTGACCGGGGCCAGCCGGTGGTCGAGCCGCAGCACGGTCCGCTTCTCCATCTTGCCCTTGGCGTTCGGCGCCTCGTCCTCGACGTAGGCGTCGAGCAGGAAGGCCAGCATGGTCCGGCCGACACCCGCCGCGGGCTCGATGACGTACGGCGTCCAGCGCTCGCCGGCCTCCTGGTCGAAGTAGGAGAGGTCCTGGCCGGAGGCCTTGGCGTGCGCCGACAGGTCGTAGTCGGTGCGGTTGGCGACACCCTCCAGCTCGCCCCACTCGCTGCCGCCGAACTGGAAGCGGTACTCGATGTCGGCGGTGCGCTTGGAGTAGTGGGAGAGCTTCTCCTTCGGGTGCTCGTACCAGCGCATGTTCTCCTCACGGAGACCCAGGCCGGTGTACCAGTTCCAGCGCTGCTGCATCCAGTACTCCTGCCACTGCTCGTCCTCGCCCGGCTTGACGAAGAACTCCATCTCCATCTGCTCGAACTCGCGGGTGCGGAAGATGAAGTTGCCCGGCGTGATCTCGTTGCGGAAGGACTTGCCCATCTGCGCGATGCCGAACGGCGGCTTGCGGCGCGAGGTGGTCTGCACCTGGGCGAAGTTGGTGAAGATGCCCTGGGCGGTCTCGGGACGCAGGTAGGCGACGGAGCCGCTGTCCTGGGTCGGGCCGAGGTGGGTCGACAGCAGGCCGGAGAACTGCTTGGGCTCGGTGAACTGGCCCTTGTTGCCGCAGTTCGGGCAGTTGATGTCGGCCAGGCCGTTCGCCGGGGCGTGGCCCTTCTTCTCCTCGTACGCCTCTTCCAGGTGGTCGGCGCGGAACCGCTTGTGACACGCGGTGCACTCGGTCAGCGGGTCCGTGAAGGTGGCGACGTGACCGGAGGCCACCCAGACCTCGGAGGCCAGGATGACGGACGAGTCGATACCGACGACGTCCTCGCGCGACGTCACCATGTAGCGCCACCACTGGCGCTTGATGTTCTCCTTGAGCTCGACACCGAGCGGTCCGTAGTCCCAGGCGGCCCGCTGACCGCCGTAGATCTCACTGCACGGGAAAACGAAGCCACGGCGCTTGCTCAGGCTGACGATGGTGTCGATCTTGTCGGCGGCCACGGTGCTCTCTTCATGACGATTACGGCGACTGGCGTTGAAGCGGAGATGCTTCCAGCTTGCGAATGATTCAGGTTACCGGCGCAGGCTCCCCCAGAACCAAATCGGCCCCCTGCTCGACGGCCCTCACCAGGCTTGTTGACAACGGTTTCCATATTTGTTGAAAATGACTGTCATGAACGTACGACGACGCCTCATACCCGCCGCCGCGGTCGCCGCGGTCACCGCCCTCGGGATCGGCACCCTCTCCGCCTGCTCCGGCGACAAGGCGGAGGCGGCGAACACCGGCAAGTTCGACGTCGTCGCGTCCTTCTACCCCCTGGCCTTCCTGGCCGAGCAGATCGGTGGCGGCCATGTGCGCGTCACCACGCTCACCTCCCCCGGCCAGGAACCCCACGACCTGGAGATCAGCCCCCGGCAGATCGCGGCGCTCGACGACTCCGACGCCGTCCTCTACCTCAAGAACCTCCAGCCCGCCGTCGACGCCGCGGTGGCCCAGTCCTCGGTCGGCACGAAGATCGACGCGGCCTCCCTGACCACCCTGGAGAACCACGGCAACGAGGTCGGTGGACACGCCGCCGCGCACGACAGCCACCAGGGCGAGGAGGCGGGCGGCAAGGACCCGCACGTCTGGGTCGACCCGGTGCGCTACGCCACCATCGCCCAGGGCGTCGGCGCCGCCTTCGAGAAGGCCGACCCGAAGCACGCGGCCGACTACCGCAAGAACACCGCGGCCCTGGTGAAGAAGCTGAACGGCCTGGACACCGAGTTCCGCAGCGGGCTGGCGCACACCCGGACCAAGGTCTTCATCACCACGCACGCCGCCTTCGGCTACCTCGCCGAGCGCTACGGCCTCACCGAGGAAGCGATCAACGGCCTCGACCCCGAGTCGGAGCCGAGCGCCGCCCGGGTGAAGGACCTGGAGAAGATGGCCAGGGCCGACGGCGTCTCCACCGTCTTCTACGAGACCCTCGTCAGCGACAAGACCGCGAAGACCATCGCGGGCGACGCCGGTCTGAAGACGGACGTCCTCGACCCGATCGAGGGCATCACCGGCGCGTCCCGCGGCACCGACTACTTCTCCGTCCAGCGGGCCAACCTCAAGGCCCTCCAGCAGGCGCTGGGCGCCAAATGACGGGAGATGCGATGACCAACGAGCCTGTCATATCCCTGCGCGGGGTCACCGCCGAGCTGGGCGCCCGTCCCGTGCTGCGCGGCATCGACCTCACCGTCGGCCGCGGCGAGGTCGTCGCGCTGCTCGGCGCCAACGGCTCCGGCAAGTCCACGGCGATCCGCACGATCATCGGCCAGGTGCCGGTCAGCGGCGGCACGGTCGAGCTGTTCGGCACCCCCCGCCGCTCCTTCCGCGACTGGGCGCGCGTGGGCTACGTACCGCAGCGCACGACGGCGGCGGGCGGTGTCCCGGCGACGGTGACAGAGATCGTCTCCGCGGGCCGGCTGGCCCGCACCCGCTTCGGCGTCTTCCGCAGGGCGGACCGGGAGGCCGTGCACCACGCGCTGGACCTGGTCGGCATGGCCGACCGCGCCAAGGACTCGGTGAACGCCCTCTCCGGCGGCCAGCACCAGCGCGTACTCATCGCCCGCGCCCTGGTCTCCGAGCCCGAGCTGCTGATCATGGACGAGCCGATGGCGGGCGTCGACCTGGCCAGCCAGGAGGTGCTCGCCCGCACCCTCGCGGGGCAGGTCGAGGCCGGTACGACCGTCCTGCTCGTGCTGCACGAACTGGGCCCGCTGGAGCCCCTGATCGACCGGGCGGTCGTCCTGCGCGACGGCTGCGTGCTGCACGACGGCCCGCCCCCGAAGGCCCTGGGCCAGCACGCCCTGCCCGGCCACGACCACGTACACCCGCACGCGCCCGCGGCCGCCGAACCGCTCCGCACCGGCCTGCTGAGCTGATGGAGCTGTGATGGACTTCCTCGACTACGCCTTCATGCAGCGGGCCCTGCTCGCCGCCGTCCTGGTCGGCATCACGGCCCCCGCGGTCGGCATCTACCTCGTCCAGCGCCGCCAGGCCCTGATGGGCGACGGCATCGGCCACGTGGCCATGACCGGCGTCGGCCTCGGCTTCCTCCTCTCCACCTCCCCGGTGTGGATGGCGACCGCCGTCTCCGTCCTCGGCGCGGTCCTGATGGAGCTGATCCGCTGGTACGGCAGGACGCGCGGCGACATCGCCCTCGCGATGCTCTTCTACGGCGGCATGGCCGGCGGCGTGATGCTGATCAATCTCGCGCCGGGCGGCTCCAACGCCAACCTGACCTCGTACCTCTTCGGCTCCCTGTCCACCGTCTCGCAGTCCGACGTGACCGCGATCTGCGTGCTCGCCGCGCTCGTGCTGCTGGTCACGCTGGGCCTGCGCCGCCAGCTGTTCGCGGTCAGCCAGGACGAGGAGTTCGCCCGGGTCACCGGCCTGCCGGTGCGCGTGCTGAACCTGCTGACCGCGGTCACTGCGGCGGTCACCGTCACGGTCGCCATGCGCGTGGTCGGCCTGCTGCTGGTGTCCGCTCTGATGGTGGTGCCGGTGGCGGCGGCGCAGCAGCTCAGCCGCAGCTTCGCCGCGACCTTCGCGATCGCCGTCGCGATCGGGGTGGCCGTGACCGTCAGCGGCACCGTCACCTCGTACTACCAGGACGTCCCGCCCGGCGCGACGATCGTCCTCCTCACCATCGCCGCGTTCATCGCCCTGACCGCGCTCGCCACCCCGCTGGCCCGGCGACGCGCCCGCGCGGCAGCCGCGGCCCAGCCCTCCGGAGACCCCGCGGAGTGCTCGATTCCGGCCACCCGGAGCGCATCCGACGAGGTCGGCGTCTGACCGCTCACCGCC
Organism: Streptomyces sp. NPDC127190; assembly: GCF_042672505.1. Lineage (NCBI taxonomy): Bacteria > Bacillati > Actinomycetota > Actinomycetes > Kitasatosporales > Streptomycetaceae > Streptomyces > Streptomyces sp. NPDC127190. The sequence continues at coordinate 88,440 of NZ_JBHXVE010000015.1, read as the reverse complement.
CGGGCTGGCAGAATGGCCCGGGCAGACAGCGAGACTGAGGAGGCAACCGGTGACGACCGCTGGACCGCCCGTGAAGGGCCGCGCGACCCGGCAGCGGGCAGCCGTGGCGGCGGCGCTGGACGAGGTCGACGAGTTCCGCAGTGCGCAGGAACTCCACGACATGCTCAAGCACAAGGGCGACTCGGTCGGACTCACCACCGTCTACCGCACGCTCCAGTCCCTCGCCGAGGCCGGTGAGGTGGATGTCCTGCGCACCTCCGACGGCGAGTCGGTGTACCGCCGCTGCTCCACCGGTGAACACCACCACCACCTGGTCTGCCGCGCCTGCGGCAAGGCGGTGGAGGTGGAGGGCCCGGCGGTCGAGAAGTGGGCGGAGGCGATCGCCGCGGAGCACGGCTATGTGAACGTGGCGCACACGGTGGAGATCTTCGGCACCTGCGCGGAGTGCGCCGCCGGCTGAGCGGGGGTGGGTCACGCTCCATCGCCGGGTGCGGCTCCGTGGGGGTTGCTCGCGCAGTTCCCCGCGCCCCTGAAGGGGCAGCTCCCCGCTCAGGCCCGCGTGATGTGCCGGTCCAGGAGAGACCTCAGGCGGTCCACGTCCGCCGGATCGGTCAGCGCCCGCTTCGGCAGCAGCGTCATGCACCGCGCGTTCCGGTCCCCGCTGAACAGTGCGAAGGAGTCCGCCGTCTCCCGGTACACCGGCCGCGCCCCCCACTCCTGCACCACCGTCACATGCTCCGCGCGCACCGTCACCCCCTCCTCGTCCACGGTCACCCGGCACGCCCCGCTCACCTCGGCCACCCGGGCCAGCCGCCGCGCCTGGAGCACCGGTGTCACGGCGAGCCCGACGCCGCAGTAGATCATCATCAGGACGGGGAAGAGATCCACCCGCCCGCCGGCCAGCTCCGCCGCGGCGGTCAGTGCGAAGGCGAGGAACATCAGGCCCAGCACCCCCGTCGCCAGCCGGCTCGACCTGCTGATCTTCCGCCGCGCCCGCAGCGCCGACACGAAGTCGCGCGCCTCCAGCCGAAACGCCAGCTCGACCGTCTCCCGGACGGCCTCCCGCCCCATGTCCGTCGTCACGAGGCGGGATCGTACATGCGTCCCCCGGCCGTTGATCAGCCGCGTCCGAAGCAGCGTTCCAGCTCGTCCAGGTCGTAGAACGTGCTGCCCTCGGCGATCGGGCGGCAGCCCGACCTGAACGGTGTCTCGCGCTCGTTGTAGAGCATGCGGACGAGGTAGCGGCCGTCCTTCTCGTAGACGTCCCACTGGATGTTCGCACCGAGCGGGGAGACCGCGGCGCCCCGCCAGGGGTTGCCGGCGTACGTGTACGGCTCGCCCGGCGTCGCCGGCCGGGTGCTGCCCGGCAGGCCCATCAGCGCGGCCAGCGGGATGATCTCCTCGGCGTGGGTGAAGCGCAGCTCGGCGCCGAGGTCGCTGGTGCCGTCCCGCTTGGCCTCCACCTGCCGGAAGAAGTCGTCCAGCAGGACGTCCGCCATCCGGTAGGTGATGTCGCTGTCGGCGAAGCCGGGCCCCTTCTCGTAGAAGTCCTCGGCGTCGGAGAGGTAGCCGAACCAGGCGGCGTCCGACCGGGAGATGTACCGCTCCATGCCCCAGCCCCTGCCGTCCGGGCTCTCCTCGCTCATCGCGGGCGCGATGGCGTACAGGTTGTAGACGGCCTCGGCGGCGCCGACGGGGTCGGGGATCTCGGCGACGAACGGGTCGGTGAACAGCCGGCGCAGCACGCTGCGGGCGTGGTCGAGCGTGGCGGGCTGCCCGGTGATGCCCCGGAGGGTGTCCTTCAGGCGCTGGTCGTTCGCGAGGTAGTCGCGGTAGGCGGCGCCGCCGGCCGCCTTGTGGAAGTAGAGCAGGTCCTTGTCCGTCCGGGCCGGTCCGATCAACGGCGCGAGGGCCGGATCGGTGTCGGCGAGGGCCCCGGCGAAGACGGTGCCGCTGTCGACGGCGCGGCCCTGCCCGGAGCTGACGACGTCGATCTTCTCCCCGTCGTCGGCGATCTTCGCGAACAGCGACGGCAGCCGGTGTGCCAGCCTGACCGCCGTGTCCGTCAGTTCCTGCTTGCCGCGCCCGCTGAGGTTGCCGTAGCCGATCCGGGCCATGGCGGCCTCCAGGGCTTGCACCCGGGGCCCGAACTCCTCACCCTTGTGGGTGAGTTGCCCGGCTGTCCGGGCCTTGTCCCACAGGGCGAGGACCAGGTCGCCGTCCGTGCCGGCGGTGGCCGCGCGGGAGCCGTGCCGGGAGACGTTCTCGGTGAGGACGGCGGTGTAGCCGGCCGGCGGCTGCTGGTAGCGCTGCGGGTCCTGCCCGCCGGCGTACGGGGCCTTGGTGCCGTAACTCTCGCGGTGCGCCGGGCCGTCGGCGGCGTGCGCGGGCAGCGCGGCCAGGAGCAGGGCGCCGAGGGCGAGCAGCGGGGTGAGACGTCTCATGGCCCGTATCCTCGGCAGCCCCGGTGAACCGCCGGTGGCGGTCAGGTGGCCGGCTTGCCCTCCATGGCCAGCAGCTCCTCGTTGGGGATGGCGCCGCCGAACCGCCGGTCGCGGGAGGCGAACTCGACGCAGGCGCGCCACAGGTGGCGGCGGTCGAAGTCGGGCCACAGCACGTCCTGGAAGACCATCTCGGCGTACGCGCTCTGCCAGAGCAGGTAGTTGGAGGTGCGCATCTCGCCGCTGGGGCGCAGGAACAGGTCGACGTCCGGCATGTCCGGGTAGTACATGTACTTCTGGAGCGTCTTCTCGTTCACCTTGGACGGGTCGAGCCGCCCCGCCGCCACGTCCTCGGCCAGCGCCTTGGCCGCGTCGGCGATCTCGGCGCGTCCGCCGTAGTTCATGCAGAAGTACAGCGTGAGCAGGTCGTTGCCCTTCGTCTGCTCCTGGGCGACCTGGAGTTCCTTGGCGACGGACTTCCACAGCTTGGGCATCCGGCCCACCCAGCGCACCCGGATGCCGAGTTCATCGAGCTGGTCCCGGGTCTTGCGGATGAAGTCGCGGTTGAAGTTCATCAGGAAGCGGACCTCGTCGGGCGAGCGCTTCCAGTTCTCGGTGGAGAAGGCGTACAGGGAGATGTTGCGGACGCCGATCTCGATCGAGCCCTGGAGGACGTCCAGCACCCGCTCGGCGCCGACCTTGTGTCCCTCGGTGCGCGGCAGCCCGCGGTCCTTGGCCCAGCGTCCGTTGCCGTCCATGACGATGGCGACGTGGTTCGGGACCAGCTCACCCGGGAGCCTCGGCGCACGGGCACCCGACGGGTGCGGCTCCGGCGCCTTGTGCTCGCGCCGCTGGCGCCCCAGGATCCCGCGTACGACCATGTGCCTCTCGTCTCTCTTCGTGGGTGTTACTTCTCGACGTACCTGAGCGAACGCAGTCCGCGCTCCAGATGCCAGTGCAGGTAGGCGGACACCAGCCCGCTGCCCTCCCGGACGTACCGCGCCTCGCAGGCGTCGGCCGTCTCCCAGTCTCCCGTAAGCAGCGCGCCCAGCAGAACCAGGGTCTGCGGGGACGGTACGACGCTTCCGGGCACCCGGCAGTCGACGCACACGGAGCCGCCGGAGGCCACCGAGAAGAACCGGTTGGGGCCGGGCATCCCGCACTTCGCGCAGTCGCCGAAGCTCGGGGCGTAGCCGTTGACGGCGAGGGAGCGCAGCAGGAAGGCGTCGAGGACGAGATGCGGTGCGTGCTCGCCCCGCGCCAGGGTCCGCAGCGCCCCGACGAGCAGCAGGTACTGCTGGACCGCCGGCTCGCCCTCGTGGTCCGTGAACCGCTCGGCGGTCTCCAGCATGGCCGTCCCGGCGGTGTACCGGGCGTAGTCGGTGACGATCCCGCCGCCGTACGGCGCGATGGTCTCGCTCTGCGTGCACAGCGGCAGACCGCGCCCGACCAGCTCGCTCCCGCGGGCGAAGAACTGCACGTCCACGTGGGAGAAGGGCTCCAGCCGGGCGCCGAACTTGGACTTGGTCCGGCGCACGCCCCGGGCGACGGCGCGTACCCGGCCGTGACCGCGGGTGAGCAGGGTGATGATCCGGTCCGCCTCACCCAGCTTCTGGGTGCGCAGCACGATGCCGTCGTCGCGGAACAGACTCATGGACACCATTGTCGCCCAAGCGCTCCCCTGCCCCTGCCGTTGAACAATATGTTGAAGGCGGCGCGACGACGACATGGCAAGAACGCTCCGGAAGGAAGGTGCCGCCCGTGCCGCTCGACGGCTTCACTCCCTGGCCCGAGGACACCGCGCTGGCCTATCGCCGGGCCGGCCACTGGCAGGGCCGTCCGCTGCCCGGGCTGCTGCACGACTGGGCGCGCGAGCACGGCACCCGCACCGCGCTGGTGCACGGCACGGACCGGCTGACGTACCTCCAGCTGGACCGCCGGGTGAGCCGGACGGCCGCCGGTCTGCGGCTGCGCGGCATCGAGCCGGGCAAGCGGGTCGTGGTGCAGCTGCCGAACACCGTCGAGTTCGTCGTCGTACTGTTCGCGCTGATGCGGGCCGGGGCGGTCCCCGTGCTCTCCCCCATGAGCCACCGGGAGGCGGAGACCGCGCACGTGGTGGCCTCCACTGAGGCCGTCGGCTATGTCGGCCCTACCGTGCATCGCGGCTTCGACCACGCGGCGGCGGCCGCCAGGATCGCCGCCCGCTCGACCTCGCTGCGCCGGATCCTCACCCTGGCCCCGCCGGGCGAGCGGGCGGGCGGCTTCTCGATGCTGCCGGGCGGGACCCTCAGCTTCCCGCTGCACACCCTGGACGAGGCCCCGCCGGCCGACCGCGCCCTGGACGCCTCCGACGTGGCGTTCCTCCTCGCGTCCGGCGACCCGGCGGCACCCGACCCGGCGGCACCCCCGCGGCTGGTCCCGCGCACCCATGACGACTACGCCTGCCAGCTCCGGGCCGCGGCCGGGGCACTGCCGCTCACCCCGCAGGACGTGTACCTGGCGGCGCTGCCCGCCGACTCCCCCGTCGTCCTCGGCGGCCCCGGCATCCTCGGCACGCTCGCGGCAGGCGGCACGGTGGTCCTTCTCGACGACCCGGCACCGGACACGGCCTTCGAGGCGATCGAGCGGGAACAGGTGACGGTCACCTCGCTCACCCCCGGCCGCGCCGCCCGCTGGCTGGACGCCCTGCCCGGCACGCCGGCGGACCTCGGGTCGCTGCGGACGGTCCAGTTGGTCGGCAGCGCACCGGCCCCCGACCTGGCCGCACGGCTGGAGCCCGCCCTCGGCTGCCGCGTCCAGCAGCTGTACGGCCTGGCGGAGGGACCGCTCCTCGCCGACGGCCACCCGGTCTGCCCGGCCGACGAGATCCGCGTCGACGCGGGCGAACTCCTCGTCCGGGGCCCGCACACCGTGCGCGGCTACTACCGCTCCCCCGGCCCCGAGGCCCACGCCTTCACCCCGGACGGCTTCCTCCGCACGGGAGTCCGGGCCACCGGCTAGCTTTCGGGACCCGGGTCAGGCGGCGGCTTTCCCGGCCCTGGCCTGCTGTGCCCGGGGGTGCGTCGCGGTCCGGGCGAGGAGGGCGTCCTCCAGCGTCGCGGCGTGCGGGTGCGGGTTGGTGCGCGGGCGGACGTAGTGGAGGGCGGCCGGCGGCGCCCCGGTCAGCGGCAGGTAGAGGATGTCCGGATCGGGGTGCTGGGCGGCCACCGACTCGGGCAGCACCCCGACGCCGCGGCGTGCGGCCACGGCGTGCAGGTACTCCTCGATGTTGGTGGTCTCCGCGCCGATCTCCGGCGTGTTGCCGCGCGGCCAGTCCTCGGGGGTGAGCGTGCCGCTGAGGGTGTTGACGACCAGGCACCGCCGGCCCAGGTCCCGCCAGGACACCGTGGACTGGACGGCCAGGGTGGAGCGCCGGCAGACGGCCGCGACCCGGGGTTCGCGCAGGAGTTCCACGGAGGTCAGCCGGGGATCGTCGACCGGGCCCCAGAGCAGCGCGGCGTCGACGGCCGCGTCCCGCAGCCCCGCCGTCCGGTCGTCGACGCGGACCGGCTGCACGAGCACCTGGTGCCGCTCCTCCATGTGCTCGATGGCCTGCCGGCCGAGCTTCATGGGAGGGCCGCTGCACTGTCGCTGGAGGCGTCCCTGGCCCTGATCGAGTCGGCGGCGGAGGACTACAGACGATGCGCGAGTACGACCTGACCAACGCCCGTTGGCGCAAGAGCAGCTGCTGGTGATCGGCGCTGCGGCGTGGGCGGAGTTCATCGGGAGCGTCGCAGCCTGACGATGCCGGACTTCGCGGCCGCGTCACGCCCCGGGCACCGCTATCGCTGCCACCATCCTGGGGAGGACCGTGCGACCCGCGACCCAGCCCGCCAGGAGCCGTGAATGACCTTCCCCGCCCCGCTCACCGGAGTCGTCCCGCCCGTGTGCACCCCGCTGACCCCGGAGCGCGAGGTGGACACGGCCTCGCTGCTCCGGCTGGTCGGGCATCTGGTGGAGGGCGGGGTGCACGCGCTGTTCGTACTCGGGTCGTCCTCGGAGGCGGCCTTTCTGACCGACCGGCAGCGCCGGCAGGTGGTGGAGGCGGTGTGCGGGCATGTCGCCGGTCAGCTGCCGGTCCTCGCCGGCGCCATCGACATGACGACCCCGCGCGTCCTCGACCATGTCGCGGCGGTCACCGCGGCGGGCGCGGAGGCCGTCGTCGTCACCGCGCCGTTCTTCGCCCGCACCCACCGCGCGGAGCTGGTCCACCACTTCCGCCGGATCGCGGCCGCGAGTCCGGTCCCGGTCATCGCCTACGACATCCCGTCTTCCGTGCACACCAAGCTCCCCGCGGAACTGCTGCTGGGGCTGGCCGGGGACGGGGTGCTGGCCGGGGTCAAGGACTCCAGCGGCGATCTGGGCACCTTCCGGGACCTGGTCACCGGCGCCCGCACCCACCCCGGTTTCGCCGTCCTGACCGGCTCCGAAGTGGTCACCGACGCCGCGCTGGCGATGGGCGCCGACGGTGCGGTGCCGGGCCTGGCCAATGTCGACCCGCACGGTTACGTCCGTCTCTACCGGCAGTGCCGGGCGGGCGACTGGGCGGGCGCCCGGGCCGAACAGGAGCGGCTGTGCGCCCTGTTCCACATGGTCACGGTGGGCGACCCGGGCCGGATGGGCGGCAGCTCCTCGGCGCTGGGCGCGTTCAAGGCGGCCCTGCATCTGCGGGGTGTCATCGACTGCGCGGCGACGGCGGAGCCCCAGGTGCCGCTCTCCGGTGAGGAGGTCGAGCGGGTGGCCAAGCATCTGGCCGCGGCGGGCCTGCTCTGAGGGCTCTAAGGGTTCTGGCGGGTGGGCAGCCGGACCCTGCGGAACTCGATCGCCGTGCCGGGCCCGGTCTCCTGGAGGACGCCGACCGTGCCGGGGCCGAGCTGGACCAGGTCGGAGTAGCCGGCCGGGCCGTCGGAGAGGGTCAGCAGCAGGGTGAAGGTGCGGCCGGCGTCGGCGCTGGACCACAGGGCCGGGGCGCGGCGGGCGGTCGGGACGGAGGGCGCGGAGAACAGCAAGGGGGCGTGCGGGCCGCGGAGTTGGAGGAGGCTGCCCTGGACGACCGGGACCCGGTCCAGGGTCGGCTGGGGGGCGAAGGGCCGGTCCAGGGTGCCGCCGTCGTCGGAGGAGTAGCTGTCGAGGCGGTTGCCGGGGGCGGTGCCGTTCTGGTCGCGGGCGTTGAGATAGAGGCGGCCGTCGGGGAGCTGGGCGGCGGCGGTCTCGTTGACGTTGCGGACGCCGTCGTGGGCGTCGCTCGTGTATCCGAGGCGCCAGGTACGGCCGCCGTCGTCGCTGTAGAGGGCGTGACCGCCGTAATAGCGGGGCTCCCGGCCGGTGTCCGGGGAGCCGGGCGGCGGCGCGGTGGAGTGGTCGGCGGGGACCAGCAGCCGGCCGGTGTGCGGGCCGCGGGTGAGGGCGACGGCGTGGCCGGGACCGGTGGCGTACCAGCGCCAGCCGGGCCGGCCGGCCTCGGCGGTGATGTCCCGCGGTGTGGTGAAGCGCATGCCGTCGTCCCAGCTGTGCTGCACGTACACCCGGCGCTCGCCCTGCCCCCGCATGATCTGCGCCTCGGTCACTCCCCCGCGGTTGCCGCAGCTGAGGAGGACGACGGCGCCGGTGCGCGGATCGACCACCGGTGCCGGGTTGCCCCGGGTGTCCCCCCGCCCGGCGGCGACCACCGTCAGCGGCCCCCAGCTACAGCCGCCGTCGCCGGAGCGGCGCAGCACCACGTCGATGTCCCCGGTGTCCCCCGCCCCGTTCCGCCGCCCCTCGGCGAACGCCAGGACCGTGCCGCGCCGGGTCCGCACGACGGCGGGGATCCGGTAGGCGGCGTACCCGCCCTGTCCCGCGGTGTAGGGCACGGAGGACGGACACCCGGGCGCGTCATGGCCTCCGGGCCGCGCGGCGAGCGAGGAAGCGATCGCCAGCCCGACGAGAAGCCCCCGGCTGAGAAACATCACCCCGAGAGCTTCCCCGCATACCCCCGAGGGGACTTCCTCCGCACGGGTGACGAGTACGGCACCCCCATGGCACGGCCCGCAGCAACCCCCTAGGGGCGCGGGGCTGTATCGATATGCGGCTCCGCCGCGTGGGCGCGACCAGCCAGAACGCACCCGCTGCCCCGCACAGCCTCAGGCACCCACCACTCTCAGGACGGCGTCCGCGCCGACGCCAGCAGCCTGCTCACATCGTCCGCGCAGATCATCAGCGCCGCCCCCACCGTCGCCAGCGCCTCCCGCTCCGCCGGGGTGTACGGCCCGTCCGCGAGGGCGATCCGCGCGCCCTGGAGGAACAGCGACTCACGGCCCGCCGGAGCGAGATGCGGCGCCAGCGGGTCCAGCGCCTCGTGCAGCTCTATCGTCAGGCTCGCCCCGCACGGCGGCCCCAGCACCCGCCCGGTGTCCGCGGCGACCGCCTCGACCAGCGCGGCCAGCTGCTCCTCCGTGCAGTCGGCGAAGCCCGCCGCGCGCACCATGCCCGCGGCCGTCTCCAGGGCCGTACGCGACCCCGTGCCGCCCGCGGTGAGCACGGCCAGGGCGACCGTGTGCACGGCGTCCCGGAGCATCCCGGAGAAGCGGCGGGTGGTGGGGTGGTCGAGCACCTCGGTGCCGTAGTGGCCGTGGCAGGCCGCGCACTCCACGACCGGCCCGGTCGCGCCGCGCGGCAGCACCGGCAGCCCGAACAGGGTGAGACGGCGGCGGCCGGTGAGCCGCTGGTAGTTGCGGTCGCCTCCGCAGCCCGGGCAGAAGAACTCGCCGTCTCCGACGGGAGTCCATGCGGTGCGGGTGCCCAGGATGCGCACAGCCCTGGCGGCACGGCCGTCTCGTCCCCGTACTGGCAGCACGTCGCACCTCCGTAACCGCACGGCAACATCGCCGCGCTGGCGTGATGTTAGCCACATCCCGGAGCCTGAGTCAGTACCCCGTACGAGACCTTGCCGTGACCTGAGGGGGCCGGTGGCCGATAACAGGCGGGGGGGGGGGCCCGCGGGGGGCGCGGGCCGGCGCCCCCCAACCCCCCGGCGGGAGGGGGGGGGCGGGGGCGGCCGGGTGCCGGGGGCGGC
>NZ_JBHXVE010000015.1:0-78896 GCF_042672505.1 Streptomyces sp. NPDC127190 | reverse complement strand
TTTGACCCCCCCCCCCGCCCCAGTGCGACTCACCCCGCCCTCACCCCTGCGCGTCCCGGGGGGGGCCGGGGCCCCCACCCCGGGGGGGCCCCGGCCCGCCGTGTACGGCGGCCGGAGCCCCGAAAAGCCCTGGTCGGAGAGGGGTCAGCGGGCCGAGCGGTTGACCGCGGAGACGACCGCCTTCAGCGACGCACGCGTCGTGTTCGCGTCGATGCCGATACCCCACAGAACCTTGCCGTCGATCGCGCATTCGATGTAGGAGGCGGCCTGCGCGGAGGCGCCCTCGCTCATCGTGTGCTCCTGGTAGTCCAGCAGGCGTACGTCGATGCCGATGGACTCCAGCGCGTCGAAGAAGGCCGAGATCGGACCGTTGCCGGAACCGGTCAGGACGGTGTCCTCGCCGTCGACCGTCGCCTCGACGGTCAGCGTGTCCACGCCGTCGGTGTCCGTGGTCGACTGCCCGGTCCGGACCTGGATACGGCCCCAGGGGTTCTCCGGGTTCGGCAGGTACTCGTCCTGGAAGACCGCCCAGATCTCCTTCGGCGTGATCTCGCCGCCCTCGGCGTCCGTCTTCGCCTGGATGAGCTTCGAGAACTCGATCTGCATCCGGCGCGGCAGGTCCAGCTTGTGGTCGTTCTTCAGGACGTAGGAGATACCGCCCTTGCCGGACTGCGAGTTGACGCGGATGACGGCCTCGTAGGAGCGGCCGACGTCCTTGGGATCGATGGGCAGGTAGGGGACGGCCCACTCGATGTCGTCCACCGTGACGCCCTTGGCCTTCGCGTCGGCCTCCATGGCGTCGAAGCCCTTCTTGATGGCGTCCTGGTGGGAGCCGGAGAAGGACGTGTAGACCAGGTCGCCCACGTACGGGTGGCGCGGGTGGACCTCCATCTGGTTGCAGTACTCCCACGTACGACGGATCTCGTCGATGTCGGAGAAGTCGATCTGCGGGTCGACGCCCTGGGAGAACAGGTTCATGCCCAGGGTGACCAGGTCGACGTTGCCGGTGCGCTCGCCCTGCCCGAACAGGCAGCCCTCGACGCGGTCGGCGCCGGCCATCAGCGCCAGCTCGGCCGCCGCCACCGCCGTACCGCGGTCGTTGTGCGGGTGGACGGACAGGCAGACGTACGCGCGGCGGGACAGGTTGCGGTGCATCCACTCGAACCGGTCCGCGTGCGTCGACGGGGTGGAACGCTCCACGGTGGCGGGCAGGTTGAGGATGATCTCGCGGCCCGGACCCGGCTGGTAGACGTCCATCACCGCCTCGCAGACCTCCAGCGCGAAGTCCAGCTCGGTGTCGGTGAAGATCTCCGGCGAGTACTGGTAGCCGAACTCCGTCTCCGGGCCCAGCAGCTTCTCGGCGTACTCCATCACCAGGCGGGTGCCGTCGACGGCGATCTGTTTGATGTCGTCCTTGGAGCCGCGGAAGACCACCCGGCGGAAGACGGGGGCGGTGGCGTTGTACAGGTGGACGGTGGCGCGCCGGGCGCCCTTCAGGGACTCCACGGTCCGCTCGATCAGGTCCTCGCGGGCCTGGGTCAGCACGGAGATGGTCACGTCCTCGGGAATCGCGCCCTCTTCCTCGATGATCGAGCGCACGAAGTCGAAGTCGGTCTGGCCGGAGGCGGGGAAGCCGACCTCGATCTCCTTGTAGCCCATCTTGACCAGCTGGTCGAACATCCGGCGCTTGCGCTCGGGCGACATCGGGTCGATCAGGGCCTGGTTGCCGTCACGCAGGTCGGTGGAGAGCCAGCGGGGGGCGGTGGTGATCCGCCGGTCCGGCCAGGTGCGGTCCGGGATGTCCACCTGCTCGTAGCGGCCGTACTTGTGGATCGGCATGCGGCTGGGCTGCTGGCGGTTGGCCATGATGCGTGGGCTCCTCAGGATGTCCGGGTGGACGGCCGACGACGCAACGCCAAGCTCCGCGGGGAGGGAGTCGGCCTCTGACTACAGGCCCTCGCCGCGGCAGCTAAGAAGAAGCAGCCCGAAACGCATGATGCATCGCAGCGTAGCCGAGTCGTGTCGGTCATGGGGGTGCGTTCCAGTATGCGGGACCGGCGTCACAAGGCGGACAAAAAGTGCGGCATACCACTGCCGGTCACGGACGGTGGTCAAATGTCGCGATACTTCACCAATCATGGTGGCGAGTAGTGACTCCTGCGTCACACAGTGCGAAGGTTCTGTGCCATGACGACCCACGGGGGCTTGACGCCCGTCTTCTGCACGATCGTGCCGCCGCACGTCCTCGACAAGCTCGCACAGGCCGAGGACCCGGCAGTCTCCGACCCCGCCCGCCGGTCCCTGGAGCACGACGCCTACCAGCGCACCAAGCGCCGCCTGACCACGGTGCTCGGCGCGGCCCCCGTCGCGCGCGCCGCGGGCGCCCCGGCCGACCAGCCGCACCGCACCATCTACGACGCCCGCCACACCCAGGACCTGCCGGGCACCAAGGTCCGCGACGAGGGCTCCGACTCCGGCTCCGACGCCACCGTCAACCGCGCCTACGCGGGCCTCGGCGCCACCTTCGACCTGTATCTGAAGGTGTACGGCCGCCACTCCATCGACGGCGAGGGCCTGCCGCTGGACGCCACCGTGCACTTCGGCCAGGGCTACGACAACGCGTTCTGGAACGGCGACCAGATGGTGTTCGGCGACGGCGACGGCGAGGTCTTCCTCGACTTCACCATCCCGGTCGACGTCATCGGCCACGAGCTGACCCACGGCGTCACCCAGCACACCGCGAACCTGGAGTACTTCGGCCAGTCCGGCGCGCTGAACGAGTCGGTCTCCGATGTCTTCGGCTCGATGATCAAGCAGTACGCCCTCGGCCAGACCGCCGCCGAGGCCGACTGGCTGATCGGCGCGGACCTGCTCGCCCCGCAGGTGCACGGCACGGCGCTGCGCTCGATGAAGGCCCCGGGCACGGCGTACGACGACCCCAACCTCGGCAAGGACCCGCAGCCGGCGACGATGGACGACTACGTCCACACCAGCCGCGACAACGGCGGCGTGCACATCAACTCCGGCATCCCCAACCACGCCTTCTACCTGGTCGCGACCGCGATCGGCGACCACTCCTGGGAGAAGGCCGGGCAGATCTGGTACGACGTGCTCACCGGCGGTGAGCTGAAGCAGGACGCCCTCTTCGTCGACTTCGCCACGCTCACGGTGAAGGCGGCGCGCGAGCGGTACGGCGCCGGGGACGAACTCCAGGCGGTACGGAAGGCATGGGAGCAGGTGGGGGTGCGGACGCTCTAGTTCCGTACTAGACAGTCCTCATGCGTATCCAAGTACGGCGCACCGGTGGTTTCGCGGGCATCGAGCGCCGGGCCGAGGTGGACACCTCGGCCCGGTCCGACGCCGACGAGTGGGAGGACCTGGCCGAACGCGCCCTCGCGTCCGGCCGGGCCGCCCCGCCCGCCGGTGTCCCGGACGGCTTCTCCTACGAGATCACGGTGGACGGCCGCACGGTGTACGCGGCGGACCCCCTGCTGACCGAGGAGCAGCGGGAGCTGATCTCCCGGGTGCTGAAGGAAGGCGCCTGAGGGACGGCGTTGAGGGGTGCCCGGCGGTCACCTCTGCTGCCGGAGCATCTCCCGGAACCAGTGGTAGGAGGCCTTGGGGGTGCGCTTCTGGGTGGTGTGGTCGACGTGCACCAGACCGAAGCGGCGCGCGTACCCCTCGGCCCACTCGAAGTTGTCGATCAGCGACCACACGAAGTACCCGCGTACGTCGACGCCCGCCTCCAGGGCGGTGTGCAGGGCGCGGATGTGGGCGTCCAGGTAGGCGATGCGGTCCTGGTCGTCGAGGCCGTCGTAGGAGCAGCCGTTCTCGGTGATGACGACGGGCGGGAGCCGGTCGCCGTAGCGGTCGCGGAAGGCGGTGAGCAGCTCCGTGAGCCCCTCCGGTACGACCGGCCAGCCGAAGTCGGTCACCGGCCGCCCCTCGATCTCCCGGACGGAGAAGGGGAGTTCGGCGGGCAGGACGACACCGCCGTACTCGGTGTCGCTCCCGCCGCCGGGCGCTCCGACCCTGGTCGGCGCGTAGTAGTTGATGCCGTACCAGTCGAGCGGCTCGGAGATCACAGCGAGGTCGGCCCCCAGGTCGGCCGCGCCCATCAGCTCGCCCAGGCCGTCGGGGTACGCGCCGAGCAGCACCGGTTCGGCGAAGAGCCGGTTGAGCAGCAGGTCGTAGAAGCCGGCCGCCTCGGTGTCGGCGGGGTCGTCGGAGGCGGGCCAGGTGGGGCCGTGCGAGTTGGTGATGCCGATCTCGGTGGCCCCGGCCGCGCGCAGGGCCCGTACGGCGAGGCCGTGGGCGAGGAGCTGGTGGTGGGCGGCGGGCAGCGCGTCGAAGAGGAGCTTCCTGCCGGGGGCGTGCACACCGAGGGCGTGCCCGAGCAGGGTGTGCTCCGCGGGCTCGTTCAGGGTGGTCCACCGGTCGACGCGGTCGCCGAGCCGCTCGGCCACGAGCGCCGCGTACTCCGCGAACCGCTCGGCCGTGTCCCGCCGCAGCCAGTCCAGGCCGACGGGCAGGTCCCAGTGGAAGAGGGTGGGCACGGGCCGTACCCCGGCCCCGCGGACCTCGTCCACCAGCCGGTCGTAGAAGTCGAGGCCGCCCGGGGAGTTCACGCGCGGCCAGGAGACCGAGAAGCGGTACGCGTCCACCCCGAGGCCGGCGAGCAGGGCGACGTCCTCCGGGTAGCGGTGGTAGTGGTCGCAGGCCACCGCCGTGGTCGAGCCGTCCTTCACCCGCCCCGGCTCGGCGGCGAAGACGTCCCACACGGACGGCTCGCGCCCCTCGGCGCCCTCGATCTGCTGCGCCGAGGTCGACACGCCCCACAGGAACCCGGCCGGAAACCGGGGCATCGCACCGATCGCGTCAGTCACCATCCCCGGATCATCCGTACCGCCGGTAACGGAAGTCAACGGGCGGGCGGGGAAAGGGTGTTGGCGGGCGGGGTCAGAAGCCGAGCCGGCGCAGCTGCTTGGGGTCGCGCTGCCAGTCCTTGGCCACCTTGACGTGCAGGTCCAGGAAGACCGGCGTCCCCAGCAGCGCCTCGATCTGCTTGCGGGACTTGATGCCGACCTCCTTCAGCCGCTTGCCCTTGGGGCCGATGATGATGCCCTTCTGGCTGGGCCGCTCGATGTAGACGTTGGCGTGGATGTCCAGGAGGGGCCGGTCGGCGGGCCGGTCCTCGCGCGGGAGCATCTCCTCCACGACCACCGCGATGGAGTGCGGCAGCTCGTCCCGGACGCCCTCCAGGGCCGCCTCGCGGATGAGTTCCGCGATCATGACCTGTTCGGGTTCGTCCGTGAGGTCGCCCTCGGGGTAGAGGGCCGGGCCCTCCGGCAGCAGCGGGACGATCAGGTCGGCCAGCAGGCCCACCTGCTTGTCGGCGACCGCCGACACCGGCACGATCTGGGCCCACTCGAAGCCCAGCTCCTTGCCGAGCTGGTCGATCGCGATCAGCTGCTCGGCCAGGGTCTTGGAGTCGACCAGGTCGGTCTTGGTGACGATGGCGACCTTCGGGGTCTTCCTGATCCCGGCCAGTTCCTTGGCGATGAAGCGGTCACCGGGACCGATCTTCTCGTTCGCCGGAAGGCAGAAGCCGATCACGTCGACCTCGGCCCACGTCGTGCGCACCACGTCGTTCAGCCGCTCGCCGAGCAGCGTGCGCGGCTTGTGCAGCCCGGGGGTGTCGACCAGGATCAGCTGGGCGTCGGGCCGGTGCACGATGCCGCGCACCGTGTGCCGCGTCGTCTGCGGCTGGTTCGCGGTGATCGCCACCTTCTGCCCGACCAGAGCGTTCGTGAGGGTGGACTTGCCCGCGTTGGGGCGGCCCACGAAGCAGGCGAAGCCGGCGCGGTGGCCGGTCTCGGCCGACTCTTCGGATGACGGGGTACGAACGCTCATGCCGCCCATTCTCCCTGATCCACGAGCCCGCCCCGTACCACGGCCGTCCGGCGCCCTCTCCTGTGAGGTTGCGGAAACCCGTACGCAACGAAACGTCACGGAAACACACCTGTACGCGACCGGAAACGCACACCGGTGACCCTCTGACGAGCCCGCACACCGTTGGAGACGCCCGTGATCCTGGCCGCCGCACATGTCGACACCGGCGACACCGCCTGGCTGCTCGCCTCGACCGCCCTCGTCCTGCTGATGACCCCGGGCCTGGCTCTGTTCTACGGCGGCATGGTCCGCACGAAGAGCGTCCTCAACATGCTGATGATGAGCTTCGTGTCGATCGCCCTGGTCACGGTGGTCTGGCTGGCGGTGGGCTACTCCCTCGCCTTCGGCGACGACATCGGCGGGGGCCTGATCGGCGGGGTGCACAACGCCGGCATGGCGCATCTCACCCCGGGCAGCACGCACGGCACGGTCCCCACCCTGCTCTTCGCCACCTTCCAGCTGACCTTCGCGATCATCACGGCCGCGCTGATCAGCGGCGCGGTGGCCGACCGCACCAAGTTCTCGGCGTGGCTGGTCTTCGTGCCGCTGTGGACCCTCGCCGTATACGTTCCGGTCACCCACTGGGTGTGGGGGCCGGGCGGCTGGATCCTGGAGAAGCTCGGCGCGCTCGACTTCGCGGGCGGTCTGCCCGTGGAGATCACCTCCGGTGCCTCGGGCCTCGCGCTCTGCCTGGTCCTCGGCCCCCGGCTGGGCTTCAAGAAGGACGCCATGCGTCCGCACAACCTGCCCATGGTGATCCTGGGCGCCGGTCTGCTCTGGTTCGGCTGGTTCGGCTTCAACGCGGGCAGCGCGCTCGGTGCGAACGGGCTCGCCGCGGCCGCCTTCCTCAACACCCTCGCGGCCGGCTGCACCGGACTGCTCGGCTGGCTCTTCGTGGAGCAGAAGCGCGACGGCCACCCGACCACCCTCGGCGCGGCCTCCGGCGCGGTGGCCGGCCTGGTCGCGATCACCCCGTCCTGCGGCACGGTGTCCCTGCTCGGCGCCCTCGTCGTCGGCCTCGCCGCCGGTGTGGTCTGCTCCTACGCGGTGAGCTGGAAGTTCCGGCTGAACTTCGACGACTCCCTGGACGTCGTCGGCGTCCACCTGGTCGGCGGTGTCATCGGCACCCTGCTGATCGGCCTGTTCGCGGAGAAGGCGATGACCGGCGGCACGGAGGGCCTCTTCTACGGCGGCGGGCTCGCCCCGCTCGGCAAGCAGCTGGTCGCCGTGGTGGTCGTGGCCGGATACGCCTTCGCGGTGACCTACGGCCTGGGCAAGCTGCTCGACAGGGCGATGGGCCTGCGGGCGGGCGAGGAGCAGGAGCGGACGGGTCTGGACCTTACGGTGCACGCCGAGACGGCATACGATCACGGCGTCCTGGGCCACGGCGCCCCGGTATCCCACTCCGTCCTCACCGGCACCAGCACCCAGAAGGTCGACACCCAGGCATGAAGCTCATCACCGCGATCGTCAAGCCGTACCGCCTCGACGAGGTCAAGACCGCCCTCCAGGAGCTGGGCGTGCACGGCCTGACCGTGACCGAGGCGAGCGGCTACGGCCGGCAGCGCGGCCACACCGAGGTGTACCGGGGTGCCGAGTACCGGGTGGACCTGGTGCCGAAGGTCCGCATCGAGGTCGTCGTGGAGGACGCGGACGCCGACGCGGTGATCGACGCGATCGTCAGGGCCGCGCAGACGGGAAAGATCGGCGACGGCAAGGTGTGGTCCGTACCCGTGGAGACGGTCGTCCGGGTACGCACCGGCGAACGCGGCCCCGACGCGCTCTGACCAGCAGAAACCCGGCCACCGCGAGCGCGAGGGCCAGCAGGGTGGCGGGCAGCCAGGGCAGGGCGAGGTAGGTGGCGGCGGCCGAGTCGCGGGTATTGCGGGCGCTCGCGGTGAGGGTGATCCTCGTGCGGTCGAGCTGCGGCGCGCCCTGCCAGGTCTCGGTGAGCCGCACCTGCTGGCCCGGCAGCAGTTCGGACGGCACCCCGGTGAGCGGGCGGTCGAGCAGCGTACGGCCGAACAGCCCGCGCGCGGTCAGCCGCACGCTGGGGTTCAGGGTGACGTTGCCGGTGTTGCGCAGGGTGTAGGAGACGGTCGCCGTGCCGGTGCCGAGGCCGGGGATCAGCGGCTGGTGGTGGCTGATGCGCACCCGGCCGACGAAGAGCGCGGGCAGGGCGGGGCCGCCGACCCGGAGATAGACCCGGGCGCCGACGGCCTGCCGCACACCGAGCGCGAGGGAGCCGCTGCCGGGCTCGACCTTCTCGTCCAGGGCGACGATCGCCCCCGGATGGTCGCCGGGCTCGGCGCCCTCGGGGACCCGCAGGGTGAACGGCACGGTGACGGTCCGGTGCCCGGGGACGGTGAGCCGGTTCCGGCGAAGCCGCGTCCACGCCCCCACCCCGCGCATCCGCTCCCCTTGGCCGCGGACGGCGAAGCCCCCGTCCCGGGGGGTGTTGTAGGCGTCGGCCGCGTAGAGCCGGAAGGTGAGCGGCCGGCCGGTCCGGTTCCGGACGGCGACCCGGTCGGTGAGGGTCTGGCCGGGGTCGGCGGAGAGATAGAAGTAGGGCCGCGCGGCGATCGTCGAGGCGACCGGGTAGACGGACCAGCTGCCGTTGTCGGCGGCGCGGGCGGGGGTGGCCTGCCAGGCCGGCAGCCATGCCAGCAGGAGCCCCAGAAGGAGGACGTACGGCTTGCGCATGGGTGCGGACCCCCACGGTCGAGGACGGCGAAGGGGAACGGGCGGGTGCGGACGCCCGTACGCTCAGGCGAGCGTGAGGGTGAGGACGCCGGAGTACGCGCCCGGGGGCGTGAACGCCGGTACGTCCAGGGAGAGTCCGGCGTCGACGGTGAACTCGCCGCCGGTGAGCGCGGAGTCCGGCGTCGACGCGAGGGTGGCTCCGGCACCGCCCACGCTCCCCGCCGACCCGGCCTTGCAGGTGCTGGGGCTGCCGGCCTTGGTCGCGCAGGCCGGGGTCCAGCTCAGCCGGCCCCCGTCGAGGGTGGCGCCGGGACCGGTGAAGCCGGTGACCCTGCCGGTCAGCGACCAGCCCGCGGGCCCGCCGCGGAAGTCCCGCACGGTCACCGTCTGGAGCTTGCCGGTGGCGGCCCCGCCCTTGCCGAAGTCGACCGCCGACAGCGCGACGGAGTCCCCGGCCTGGGACATGGACAGCGTGCCGGCCCTGACGCTCGTGGTCAGCTTCTGGCTGCCGGGCGGGACGGGCGTGTTGTCGTTGACGGCGTAGGCCGCGGGTCCGGCGCCGGTGTCCGCGCTCCAGGCGCTTCCCTCGTAGGCCACGATCCCGGTGGTCGCCTTGTCCTTGACGACGAGGGAGCCGCTGAAGGAGCCCTGGCCGTTCGCGGTCGCGGTGGCGGTGTCCGCGGTCTGGGTGTTGCCGGCCCGCCCGGCGAGGGTCACGGTCGCGCCCGGGGTGAAGTGGGTGCCGCTGACGGTGACGGCGGCACCGGCGTCGCCGGAGGCCGAACCCAGCGTGATGGCCCGGGCGTTGGCGGAGGTGCCGTCGGTCGCGGTGACCGTCTCCGAGGCCGGGGCGGGCGGGTCGGTGACCGTGCAGGGGGTGTCCAGCTCCATGATGTAGCTGGTGTGGATGTTGTAGTCGGCGGGCGAGAGGGTGATCCTCCCGGCCTTGGTGACGGTGAAGGTGCCGGTCATGGAGAAGGACGGGAAGGCGGCCTTGCCCGGCACCGGCGGGTTCTTCTTCGGCCCGGCCACGGTCACGTCCCCGCTCTGCGCGCCGCCCAGGGCGACCTTGCCGGTCGGGGTCATGATGTCGGCGGGCAGCGCGAGGTCGGTGGGGTTGGACGCGGCGGCCTTGACCACGGTGTAGGTCACGGTGACGGTGTCACCGACCTTGGGGCTGGTGTTGTCGACCGAGATGTTCGCGGTCGTGGTGCCGTCGATCGGCGGCAGGCCGGCGATGGCGGGCGGGATGCAGTGGGTGGCGAAGTCCACGTCGGTGCCGGCGGCGGTGGCGGGGCAGGCCAGCGCGCCGCCCGCGGTGACCGCGAGCGCGGTCGCCCCGAGCAGTGCGCTCCAGCGCCACCGTGGCGAGCTTCGCGGTCTGGGGGGTGTCGAACCCATGGGGCCCTCCTGAGGGTCGCGGGCGCAGCGGCTCCTCTGCGCCGACAGGGGGCATTGATGTGGAGCGGGGGTGAGAAGTCAATGGAGATGCCGCAGGAATCTGACGAACCGTCAACTTCCGCGGCATCTCCGCCCACTCGGCACCGGATCACCCAACGGGTCAGCCGGCGTGCAGGGTGAGCCGCACCGATCCGTCCGGCGCGGCCAGCAGCACCGGCGTCCCCGCTCCCCCGAGGTCGGCGACGGCGGCCAGGTCCTCCGGCGCCACGGCGTCCCCCGCGCTCACCACGGCCGCCGCCTCCAGCGACCGCGCCCCCGACGCCACCGCCATCGCGACGGCCGTCCGCAGCGCGCTGAGCTTCAGCGACGAAAGCTCCACCGACCCGGCGACATAGGTCCGCCCGGTCTCATCTCGTACGGCCGCCCCCTCGGGCACACCGTTGCGGGCCCGGGCCGAACGGGCCAGGGTGACGATCTTGCGGTCCTCGGGACCAAGCTCGCTGCTCTCGCTCATGCCCAGAGCATACGAACCCGGGAAACGGCCCCCTCACCCCGCCACGGGATACATCGCCCCCCGCCGGCCCTCCGGTGAGACCAGCCACTCCATCTTCGCCGCGGTGTTCGCCTCCTCCAGCGGGGTGTGCAGCACGATCATCAGATCCGGCCGGACCGGCACCTGCATCACCGTCGACTCCACCACCAGCAGTCCCGCCAGCGGATGGTCCAGCTCCTTGCGCACCTGCCCGTGGTCCTCGATGTCCCGCTCGGCCCACAGCGCCACGAACTCCGGGCTGCGCTCCGAGACCTCGTCGAGCACCGCCCGGAACCCCTCGTCGTCCGGCCGTGCCGCGCACGCCGCCCGGAACTGCGCCACCACGGTCCGCGCGTTCTGCTCCCAGCTCCTGCTCCGCGACCGGTACAGCGGGTCCGTGAAGAAGTCGATCAGGCAGTTCTGGGTGATGTCCGGGCGCATGCCGAGCACGATCGCGGCGGCGTCGTTGTACATCACGCAGTTGTAGTACCGGTCCATGATGTGCGCCGGATACGGCATCCAGGTGTCGATCAGCCGGCGCAGCCCGTCGCACATGTCCCGCCTGCCGGGCGCCACTTCGGGCGCGGGCGGGTTCATCCCGGCCAGCCGGTACAGATGCCGGCGCTCGGCGTCGCTCAGCCGCAGCACCCGGGCCACGGAGTCGAGGACCTGCGGGGAGACGGAGATGTCCCGCCCCTGCTCCAGCCACTGGTACCAGGAGGCGCCGACCCCGGCGAGCACGGCCACCTCCTCCCGGCGCAGCCCGGGGGTGCGGCGCCGGCCGCCGCCGACCGGCAGTCCGGCCTCCTCGGGGCTGACCCGGGCCCGCCGGCTCATCAGGAACTCGCGCAGTTCGTTGCGCCGTTGACTCTTCGCCGCCTCGGCTGCGGGCACGGCCCGTCCTCCCCCATGTCGTCTGGTGGTGCCACCACCACCATAAGTTGCGACTCCCCACGGTTGTTCCCGCGGCCGCAGGCTCGTGCCATGGCGATCGACACCACGACCTCACCGAACCCCCTCCACGAACCGCTCGACACCCCCAGGGCACCCCGGCTGTCGACGCGCGACAAGCTCGTCCTCTTCGTCCTGTGCGCGGCCCAGTTCATGGTCGCGCTGGACTTCTCCGTCCTGAACGTGGCCCTGCCGGAACTCGGCAGCGACCTGGGCATGAGCCGCTCCGCCCTCCAGTGGGCGGTCACCGCGTTCGCCCTGCCCTCGGGCGGCTTCCTGCTGCTCTTCGGCCGCATCGGCGACCTGTACGGCCGCCGCAAGCTGTTCCTGACCGGCCTGGCCGTGTTCGGCGCGGCCTCGCTGCTGGCGACCCTGGCCTGGGACCCGGCGTCCTTCCTGGCCGGCCGCGCACTCCAGGGACTGGGCGCCGCGGCGATCGTGCCGACCGGCATGTCCCTGCTGACCACCACCTTCCCGGAGGGCCCCGCCCGGGACCGCGCCCTCGGCATCTCCGGCACGCTGCTGTCGCTGGGCTTCACCGTCGGCATGGTCGCGGGCGGTGTGCTGACCGACGCGCTCGGCTGGCGCTCCACCATGGCGCTGCTCACGCTGTTCGCGGTGATCGTGCTGCCGCTGGCCCCGGGTCTGCTGCCCGAGTCGCGCACCCCGGAGCGCCCGCGCCTGGACGTGCCCGGCGCGGTCACCGTCACCGGCGGCCTGCTGTCGCTGATCTACGCCCTGTCCACCGCCGCCGACCACGGCTTCGGCCGCGCCGACGTCCTCACCACCCTGGTCGCCGGTCTGCTCCTGCTGACCGCGTTCGCGGTGGTCGAGTCCCGCGCCGCCGCCCCGCTCGTCTCGCTGCCCATGCTGCGCCGCCGCACGGTGGCCTGGGGCAACGTGGGCGGTCTGGTCACCTTCTCGATGATGTCGACGGTCATCTTCGTGCTGACCCTGTACCTCCAGGAGATCCTGCACCTGTCGGCGTTCGAGACCGGTCTGGTCTTCGGCGTCCAGGGCGTCCTGTCGGCCGTCGCCGGCACCCTCGCCGCGAAGGTCGTCGGCCGGTTCGGCGCCCGGCGCACCCTGGTCGGCTCGCTGACCGGGCAGGGCGCGCTGGTGGCGACCCTGGTGCTGCTGAACGCGCACACCTGGTCGGTGTGGCTGGCCGTGGCCGCGGTGTCCCTGGCGAGCATGTTCCACCTGGGTGCGATCGTGTCGTACGGCCTGACGGTGACCTCGGGCGTCCCGGACGAGGAGCAGGGCCTGGCCACCGGTCTGGTGACCTCGACCCAGCAGGTCGGCATCACGGTCGGCATCCCGCTGCTGGGTGTGCTGGCCACCACCGCGGACGACCTGATGACCGGCGTCCACACGGTCCTCGCCCTGGACGCGGCCGTGGTGCTGGCCGCCGCGGTCCTGGTCGGCCTGGGCCTGCGCCGGGGTCAGTCCAGGGTCTGAACGATCCCGCTCCGCGCGGCCGTGTGCAGCACACGGCCGCGCGCGCCGTTGACCAGCGGAAGGTACGGCGCGACATGGCCGCACTCGACATCGGCGACGATCGGCACGCCGAGCGTGCCGAGCGCGTCGAGGACCGCCTCGTGCTGGGTGAGGGTGGGGCTGTCGGGGGCGTGGGTGCGGCCGACGAGGACGGCGGCGGCCCGGTCGAAGAACCCGGCGAGCCGCATGCCGTGCAGGTGGCGGCAGATGGTGAAGGCGTTGTCCTCGCAGGCCTCGACGTACACGAGCAGCGGCTCGTCCCCGGCGAACCGGGAGGTGTCGAGGTACGGGGTGCCGGCCAGCGGACCGAGGGTCTCGACGCAGCCGCCGATCAGCCGGCCCTCGATGTCCACCTCCCCGTCGCCGTCCAGCCGGGTCCAGCCGCCCTCGGCGTCGAGGGTGAAGTCGCGGACCTCCGGGTGTCCGACGAAGTCGTCGAAGCGGGCGGTCCGATACCGGCCGGGCGGCTCCTGCGTGAACGGCTCGCCCTGCGGGGCCGTGACGATGTCGAGCCAGGACTTGAGGCCCTCGGGTGTCCGGTAGGGGGTCTCCATCAGGTTGTTGCCGTGGACGGTCGCGACCCCGGTGAGCAGGGTCAGCGGGGTGAGGATCGTGGACATGTCCGAGTAGCCGACGACCCACGTCGGCTCGGCCCGCCCGATCGCCTCGAAGTCGAGCAGCGACAGCAGGTCGATCGCGGTCTCGCCGCCCCACGGCGGCACCACGGCGCGGATCGTCGGGTCGGTCAGCATCGCGGTCAGCTCGGCGGCGCGGTCGGCGGCCGGGGCGCTGACGTGCGTCGAGCCGTCCATGCACCGGCCGACGACCACCTCGTAGCCGCGCTGCTCGAGGTCGCGGAGCGCCACGTCGAGACGGGCGCGCAGCTTCTCGGCCACCCCGCTGGACGGGGAGGTCACACCTATACGGTCACCGGGGCGCAGCGGGCGCGGATACCTGATCGTCATACCGGAGATCCGACCGCGTGCGGGCCGCGCCGGGCAACCGGATTTACGGCCGGTCCAACCGCAGCCGCTCCGCCCGGGGCAGGCCGGCGACGACCAGGTCGTAGGAGTCCTCGATCAGCTCTCTGACCAGCCGGTCCGGCAGGCCGCCGGCCACCGTCACGGTGTTCCAGTGCCGCTTGTTCATGTGCCAGCCGGGGACGATCAGCCCCTCGTGCTCGGCGCGCAGCCGGACCGCGTCCTCCGGGTCGCACTTGAGGTTGACCGTCAGCGGCCGCGCGCCCAGCTCGGACAGGGCGAACATCTTGCCCAGCACCTTGAAGACCGAGGTCTCCGGGTTGAACGGGAAGTCCTCCACCGCCGCGTTGAAGGACAGGCAGAAGGCGCGCAGCTCCTGGGGGGTCACTCGGGCTTCTCCTCCGGGTCCTTCGCGGCGGGCTCGACCAGCACGGTGACGATCTTGTTCCGGCGTCCGGCCGCCGCCTCCGCGGTGAGCGTCAGCCGCCGCTCGTCGGGCAGTTCGACCTGGGCGGACGCGCCCGCGATGGGCACCCGGCCGAGGGCCTTGGCGAGCAACCCGCCGACGGTCTCCACGTCCTCGTCGTCGTACTCCTCCAGACCGTACAGCTCGCCCAGGTCGGTGATGTCGAGGCGGGCGGTGACCCGGTAGCGGTCGTCACCGAGGTCCTCGACCGGCGGCAGCTCGCGGTCGTACTCGTCGGTGATCTCGCCGACGATCTCCTCCAGGATGTCCTCGATGGTGACGATCCCGGCGGTGCCGCCGTACTCGTCGATGACGACGGCGACGTGGTTGCGGTCCTTCTGCATCTCGCGCAGCAGGTCACCGGCGTTCTTGGTGTCCGGCACGAAGACGGCGGGCCGCATGGCGGTGGACACCAGGTCGCTCTCCGCCTCCCGGTTGATGTGCGTCCTGCGGACCAGGTCCTTCAGATACACGATCCCGACGATGTCGTCCTCGCTCTCCCCGGTGACCGGTATCCGGGAGAACCCGGAGCGCAGCGCGAGGGTGAGGGCCTGCCGGATGGTCTTGTACCGCTCGATGACGACGAGGTCGGTGCGCGGCACCATCACCTCGCGCACGAGCGTGTCGCCCAGCTCGAAGACGGAGTGCACCATCCGGCGCTCCTCGTCCTCGATCAGCGACTCCTTCTCGGCGAGGTCGACCAGTGCGCGCAGCTCCGCCTCGGAGGCGAAGGGGCCGCGCCGGAAGCCCTTGCCGGGGGTGAGCGCGTTGCCGATGAGGATGAGCAGGGACGGGATGGGGCCCATGACCCGGGCGAGCGGCAGCAGGACGTACGCCGCCGCGGTCGCGGTGTTGAGGGGGTGCTGCCGGCCGATGGTGCGCGGGGAGACCCCCACGGCGACGTACGACACCAGCACCATCACCCCGATGGCGACGAGCAGCGCCTGCCAGGTGACCGGGAACTGCTCCAGGCAGGCGTAGGTCACCAGGGCCGCGGCGGCCATCTCGCAGGCGACCCGGACCAGCAGGGCCACGTTCAGATAGCGGGTGGGGTCGGCGGCGACCTGGGCCAGCTTGGCGCCGCCGCGCCGGCCGGACTTGACCGCCTCCTCGGCCCGGAAGCTGGAGACCCGGGCCAGGCCCGCCTCCGCGCAGGCGGCGAGCCAGGCCACGACGACGAGCGCGATCGCGCCGAGGACGATCTGCGGGGACATTCGGGGCTCGTCCCGCTACGAGACGGTCGGCGCCGGGGACGGCCCGGTCAGCCCGTGCTCGGCGCGCCAGCCGTCCACGATGGCGGCCTGGAGCCCGAACATCTCCGCCTTCTCGTCCGGCTCCTCGTGGTCGTAGCCCAGCAGGTGCAGCACCCCGTGGACGGTGAGCAGCTGGAGCTCCTCGTCCATGGAGTGCTGGGTCGGGGCCTCCGCGCCCTGCCGGGCGGCGACCTCCGGGCAGAGCACGATGTCGCCGAGCAGGCCCTGTGGCGGCTCGTCGTCGTCCTTCGACGGCGGCCGCAGCTCGTCCATCGGGAACGACATGACATCGGTCGGACCCGGCAGGTCCATCCACTGGATGTGCAGCTGCTCCATGGCGTCGGCGTCCACGACGATCACCGAGAGCTCGGAGAGCGGGTGGATGCGCATCCGCGCGAGTGCGTAGCGGGCGATGTCGAGGATCGCCTGCTCGTCGACCTCGGTGCCGGATTCGTTGTTGACGTCGATCGACATGGTCGTGCTGGTCTACTTCCCCTTGGTGCCCTTGGCCCCGGTCTTGCCGTGGCCGCCCTTGGGCGCGCCGTTCTCGGTGCCGTGCTTGCTGTCGTACTTCTCGTACGCGTCGACAATACGGCCCACCAGCTTGTGCCGTACGACATCGTGGGACGACAGCCGGGAGAAGTGGACGTCCTCGACGCCCTCGAGGATCTCCTGCACCTGCCGCAGACCCGACTTCTGCCCGTTGGGCAGGTCGACCTGGGTCACGTCACCGGTGATCACGATCTTGGAGTCGAAGCCGAGCCGGGTGAGGAACATCTTCATCTGCTCGGGGCTCGTGTTCTGGGCCTCGTCCAGGATGATGAAGGCGTCGTTCAGCGTGCGGCCGCGCATGTACGCCAGCGGCGCGACCTCGATGGTCCCGGCCGCCATCAGCCGCGGGATCGAGTCCGGGTCGAGCATGTCGTGCAGCGCGTCGTACAGCGGGCGCAGATAGGGGTCGATCTTCTCGTAGAGCGTGCCGGGCAGGAAGCCCAGGCGCTCGCCGGCCTCGACCGCCGGGCGGGTCAGGATGATCCGGTTGACCTGCTTGGACTGGAGGGCCTGCACGGCCTTGGCCATGGCCAGGTAGGTCTTGCCGGTGCCGGCGGGGCCGATGCCGAAGACGATGGTGTGCTTGTCTATGGCGTCGACGTAGCGCTTCTGGTTGAGGGTCTTCGGACGGATGGTGCGCCCGCGCGAGGACAGGATGTTCTGCGTCAGTACCTGTGCCGGGGTCTCCGGGCCGTCACTCGTGCCGTTGTCGCTCGCCTTGAGCATGGCGATCGAGCGTTCCACTGCGTCCTCCGTCATCGGCTGCCCGGTGCGGAGCACCAGCATCATCTCGTCGAACACGCGCGAGATCAGGGCGACGTCGACGGGGTCGCCGACCGCGCTGATCTCATTGCCCCGGACATGGATGTCGGCCGCCGGGAAGGCCCTCTCGATCACACGCAGGAGGGAGTCGCCGGAACCCAGCACGGTCACCATGGGGTGCTGCGCGGGGACGGTGAACTGCGCTCTCGCCTGCTCCTGCGCGGGGGTGTGAGCTGTGGGTGTCTGTGTCATGGGCCGGCGCTGAAGGCCTGCGCTTCCTCCTCGTCACGGCCGCCTGGCTGTGGGCGGCCTCGCGCTTCCAGGGTACGACGGTGGACTGACAACGCCGTAGGGCTTTTCGAACGGCGCGCAGCCGCGGCCACCTCAGCCGGAACGCCGGAACCCGATGGTCGGCACGGCCCGGCGCAGCGGCCACGCCCGGTCCAGCTGCGCCGGCACCAGCCCCTCCAGGAACTCGTACCTGCGCAGCGCCCCCCGGTCCTGCCCGGGCAGGGACTGCACCCGCCGCCACCACGCCCCGATCTCCGACCACCCGGGCGCCGACAGCGACCCGCCGAACTCCTGCACCGACAGCGCCGCCGTGAGGCCCGCGAAGGCCAGCCGGTCCGCCAGCGGCCACCCCGCCAGGGAGCCGGTCACGAACCCGGCGACGAACACGTCCCCCGCCCCGGTCGGGTCCAGCGCCTCCACCGCGATGGCCGGTACCTCCGCGGCCTCCCCGGTCCGCCGGTCCACCGCGTACGCCCCTTCCGCGCCGAGGGTCACCACGGCCACCGGCACATGCTCGGTGAGGGCGTGCGCGGCCTGCCGGGGGCAGTCGGTGCGGGTGTACCGCATCGCCTCCGCCGCGTTGGGCAGGAACGCCTCGCAGTGCCGCAGGTCGGGCAGGGCGGCCAGATCCCACGCCCCGGTCTCGTCCCAGCCGACGTCCGCGAAGATCCGGGTGCCCTCCCGGGCGGCCGCCTCGACCCAGGGCGCCGGGTGGCCGGGGGTGAGCGAGGCGACGGCGGCACGCGCGCGGGGCGGGCAGCCGGTCGCCCCGTCCTCGATGAGCGCGGCCTCGGGCGGCGGCTCGTGCCCGTGGGACACCATGGTGCGCTCGCCCTCGTACGCCATGGAGACGGTGACCGGCGAGTGCCAGCCGGGCACGGTCCGGGACGCGGACAGGTCGATGCCCTCGCCCTGCTCCAGCGCGTCCCAGCAGTACTCGCCGTAGTGGTCGTCGCCGAAGGCGGCGGCGAGCGCGGTGCGCAGGCCGAGCCGGGCCAGCGCGGTGGCCATGTTGGCGACCCCGCCGGGGCTGGAACCCATGCCCCGGGCCCAGGACTCGGTGCCGCGCACGGGCGCCGAGTCCAGGCCGGTGAAGATGATGTCGAGGAAGACCGTGCCCATGAGGTAGACGTCCCAGGGCGGGTCGCCGGGTGTGCGCAGCGCGGCGAGCGGGTCGACCTGGGCCTGACAGCGTGCCGCCTGTGTGAGGTGTTCCGGTTCCTCTCCGGCAAGAGTGTGCGACGGGGTCACGGTGCGCTCCCTGACGTGGTGCGGATCTGGCCAGTGTGCACCAGATCACGTACCGGGATGTGCGCTACCGGTGAGCCGTGGCCGGCTACCAGCGGGGCATGTCCGGTGTCCGCCAGCCGGGTTCGGCCACCCGCATCGCCGCCGCGTCGTCGCGGTCGCGCAGCGAGCCGTCGTCCTCGGCCCAGCGCCGGTGCAGCCGCGCCAGTTCGTCACGGTCGAGTTCGACGCCGAGTCCGGGTGCGTCGGAGACGGCGACCCGGCCGTCGGTGAAGGTCAGCCGCTCGGTGAGGACGTCCTCCGACTGCCAGGGGTAGTGCGAGTCGCAGGCGTGGTGGAGGTTCGGCACGGTCGAGGCGACCTGGGTCATGGCGGCGAGGCTGATGCCGAGATGGGTGTTGGAGTGCATGGACACCCCGACTCCGAAGGCGGCGCAGATCGCGGCCAGCCGCTGGGTGTTGCGCAGTCCGCCCCAGTAGTGGTGGTCGGAGAGGACGACCTGGACGGCGTCGCGGGTGAACGCCTCCTTGATCTCGCCGAAGGTGGTCACGCACATGTTGGTGGCGAGCGGGATGGTGGTCGCGGCGGACACCTCGGCCATGGCGGGCGTGCCGAGCGTCGGGTCCTCCAGGTACTCGAGGACGTCGCCGAGTTCCTGGGCCACCTTCAGCGAGGTGGCGACCGACCAGGCGCCGTTGGGGTCGAGGCGCAGCGGGTGTCCGGGGAAGGCCTCGGCGAGGGCGCGTACGGCGGCGATCTCCTCCTCGGGCGGGAAGACGCCGCCCTTGAGCTTGAACGACCCGAACCCGTGCCGCTCCTTGAACCGCCGGGCCTGGGCCACGACCCCGGCCGGATCGAGGGCGGCGCCCCAGTCGTCGGTCTCGGCGCGGACGCCCTCCGGGTGCGCGGCCCACTTGTAGAACAGGTAGGCGCTGTAGTCGACGGCGTCGCGCACCTTGCCGCCGAGCAGGGCGTGCACGGGCAGTCCGAGCGCCCGGCCCTGGGCGTCGAGGCAGGCGACCTCGAAGGCGGACAGCACGGACAGCCGCAGCTTGTCGGCGCTCTGCACGCCGCGCAGTCCGCCGGCGTCGACGTCGCCGTCCACCCGCGAGGCGTCGACCCCGAGGTCGAACTCGAAGAGGCTGTTCACATCCATGACCGACCGGCCGGTGAGGCGCTCGGCGAGCGGCCGGGCCAGCTCCAGGTACTTGGTGTCCCCGTAGGTCTCGCCGAGCCCGGTCACCCCGTCGGCGGTGACGACCTCCACGATCAGCCGGGGGGTGTACGGCTGGTGCACGCCCTGGGTGTTCAGCAGCGGCGGGTCGGCGACCAGGATCGGGGTCAGTCGCACCTCGGCGATGGTCAGGTCACGGCTCACGGGGCGACTCCTCGGGCAAACGCCGTCCATGTATGAGAACTCAGGCTATGGAGGCGAACGAGAGATCGTCAATGGCGCGCACACGAAAAGACGCCGGGGCGCGCCCATGTACCCGGACAGCGCCCCCGCACTCCTCGGCGGAACCGCCCGCCGTACCCGCGCGCACCGCCTACGAGACGGCGTCCCCGAACTCGTACGCCGCCACCTCGGCGAGGTAGCGGGCTCTGCGGTCTTCGTCGTCCTCCAGGAAGGAGGCGAG
Organism: Streptomyces sp. NPDC127190; assembly: GCF_042672505.1. NCBI lineage: Bacteria > Bacillati > Actinomycetota > Actinomycetes > Kitasatosporales > Streptomycetaceae > Streptomyces > Streptomyces sp. NPDC127190. The sequence continues at coordinate 58,668 of NZ_JBHXVE010000015.1, read as the reverse complement.
GAAGGAGTTGCGGGCCAGTTCGCGCAGCCGGTCCTGGGAGAGGCCCAGGGTCCGGTGCACGGCCGCGAAGTTGTCGCCGACGTAGCCGCCGAAGTACGCCGGGTCGTCGGAGTTGACCGTGCACAGCAGCCCGGCGTCGAGCATGGCCGGGAGCGGGTGGTCGGCGAGGGTGTCGACGGTGCGCAGCCGGACGTTGGACAGCGGGCACAGGGTCAGCGGGATCCGCTCCCGGACCAGCCGCTCGACCAGGGCGGGGTCCTCCATGCAGCGCAGGCCGTGGTCCACGCGCTCGACGCCGAGCACGTCCAGCGCCTCGGTGATGTACTCCGGCGGCCCCTCCTCACCGGCGTGCGCGACCCGGCGCAGCCCGAGCGCGGCGGCGGCCTCGTACACCTCCCGGAACTTCACCGGCGGATGCCCGACCTCCGCGGAGTCCAGGCCGACCCCGGTGATCCGGTCCAGGTACGGCCGGGCCGCGTCCAGGGTCGCCAGGGCCGACTTGGCGGACTCGTCGCGCAGGAAGCACAGGATGAGCCGGGTGGAGATCCCGTGCTGCTCCTCGCTGCGGCCGAGCGCCCGCCACAGCCCCTCCACGACCGTCCCCATGGACACACCGCGGGCGAGGTGGGCCTGCGGGTCGAAGAAGATCTCCGCGTGCCGCACGCCCTGTGCGGCGGCCCGCGCGAGATAGGCGTCGGCCAGGTCCGCGAAGTCCTGCTCGGTGCGCAGGACGGCCATCAGCTCGTAGTAGAGGTCGAGGAAGGACTGGAGATCCTCGAACTGGTAGGCCTTGCGCAGCTCGTCCGTGTCCGCGTACGGCAGCTCGACAGCGTTGCGCGCGGCCAGCTCGAACGCCAGCTCGGGCTCCAGGGTGCCTTCGATATGGAGGTGCAGTTCTGCTTTGGGGAGGGGCATCAAAGCATCGTACGGCCGGATCACCGTCGTTTCGGTACGGGGACCCGCTGAAGGTCGTACGCCACCGTCAGCTCCCCCTCGAAGCCGGCCGCCCGGGCCTGCCGCTCGAACTCCTCCGGTTCGGAGTACCGCTGGCTGAAGTGGGTCAGCACCAGGTGCCGTACCCCGCCGTCCCGCGCCACCCGCGCCGCCTGGCCCGCCGTCAGATGACCGTGCTCCACGGCGAGTTCCTCGTCCTCGTCGAGGAAGGTGGACTCGATGACGAGCAGGTCGCACCCCTCGGCCAGCGCGTACACCCCGTCGCACAGCCGGGTGTCCATGACGAACGCGAACCGCTGCCCGCGCCGCACCTCGCTGACCTGCTCCAGGGTGACGTCCCCGAGCCGGCCCGCGCGCTGGAGCACCCCCACGTCCGGACCCGTGATCCCGTGCGCGGCGAGCCGGTCCGGCAGCATCCGGCGGCCGTCGGGCTCGGTCAGCCGGTAGCCGAAGGACTCCACCGGATGGGACAGCCGCCGGGCCTCCAGGGTGTACGACGGCGTGTCCGCGAGGACGCCGTCGGCCGCGACCGGGGCCTCGGTCAGCGAGACCGTCTCCCGGTAGGCCGTCGCGTACCGGAGCCGGTCGAAGAAGCGCTGCCCGGACCGCGGGTAGTGCGCGGTGACCTCGTGCGGCACCTGGTCGAGGTTGATCCGCTGGATCACCCCGGCGAGGCCGAGGGAGTGGTCCCCGTGGAAGTGCGTGACGCAGATCCGGTTCAGGTCGTGCGCGGCCACCCCGGCGCGCAGCATCTGCCGCTGGGTTCCCTCGCCGGGGTCGAAGAGGATGCCCTCGCCGTCCCAGCGCAGCAGATAGCCGTTGTGGTTGCGGTGCCGGGTCGGGACCTGGCTGGCGGTGCCGAGGACCACCAGTTCACGTACGGACACGCAGGCTCACCCGGGAGGCCATTCGAGGCCGCGGCCGCCGAGGACGTGCGCGTGGGCGTGCCAGACGGTCTGGCCGGCGCCGCTGCCGGTGTTGAAGACGGTGCGGTAGCTGTCCAGCTTTTCCTCGTCGGCGACGGCCTGGGTCTCGGCGAGAACGTCGGCGGCGAGCTGCGGGGCCTGCGCACCGAGTTCGGCGGCGTTCGCGTAGTGGGCCTTGGGGATCACCAGGACGTGGGTGGGGGCCTGGGGGTTTATGTCGCGGAACGCGATGGTCGTCTCGGTCTCGCGGACGACCGTCGCGGGGATGCTGCCTGCGACGATCTTGCAGAACAGGCAGTCGTCCTGGGGTTCGCCTGGCATGCGCGCCTCCTGTTGATCAAGTCCGTGGGCATCGTAGTCGTTCGGCGGCGGGCCGCACACGGCCGGCCGCGCCGCTCAGTCGGGCATTCCCGGCGGAGTTTTCGCGGGCCGCTCCTCCAGCGCCTCCAGCGCGAGCGCGACCGCCGCGTCCAGCTGGGTGTCCCGGCCCGCCGCCCAGTCCTGAGGCCGCTGTACGACCTCCACGTCCGGGTCCACGCCGTGGTTCTCGACGTCCCAGCCGGCCCCCTCCAGCCACATCGCGTACTTCGGCTGGGTGACCAGGGTGCCGTCGACCAGGTGGTAGCGGCTGTCGATGCCGATGATGCCGCCCCAGGTGCGGGTGCCGACGACCGGGCCGATGCCGAGGGCCTTGATCGCCGCGTTGACGATGTCGCCGTCGGAGCCGGAGAACTCGTTGGCCACGGCGACGACCGGTCCCCGGGGGGCGTCGGCGGGATAGCTGGTGGGGCGCATGCCGCGCGGGATGTCCCAGCCGACGATCCGGCGGGCCAGCTTCTCGACCACGAGCTGGGAGGTGTGGCCGCCGCGGTTCTCCCGGACGTCGACCACCAGCCCCTCGCGGGCCACCTCGACGCGCAGGTCGCGGTGGATCTGGGCCCAGCCGGGGGCCTGCATGTCGGGGACGTGCAGGTAGCCGAGGCGGCCGGCGGAGGCCGCGTGGACATGGGCGCGGCGGTCGGCGACCCAGGCGTGGTAGCGCAGCGGTTCCTCGTCGGCGACGGGGACGACGACGGTGTGCCGGGGTTCGCCGCCGCCCGCCGGGGAGATCGTCAGCTCGACGGGGTGGCCGGCCGTGCCGACCAGGAGGGGACCGGGGCCGAGGACCGGGTCGACGGGGTGTCCGGCGACGGCGATGACGGCGTCACCGGGGCGGACGGCGGCGCCGGGCGCGGCCAGCGGGGAACGGGCGTCGGGGTCGGAGGTCTCCGCCGGCAGGATCCGGTCGATGCGCCAGCTGCCGTCGGGGTGCCGGGAGATGTCGGCGCCGAGCAGACCCTGCCGGGCGCCGCCGCCGGCGCCGCCGCGCGGGATGACATAGGCGTGCGAGGTGCCGAGTTCGCCGTGCACCTCCCACAGCAGATCGACCAGGTCGCTGTGGGTGGCGAGGCGGCCGAGGAGCGGTCGGTAGCGGTCGAGGACGCCGGACCAGTCGACACCGCCGAGGTCGGGGCGCCAGAAGTGGTCCCGCATGAGGCGGCCGGTCTCCTCGTACATCTGCCGCCACTCCACGGCCGGGTCGACCGTCTGGCGGACCCGGGCGAGGTCGACGGTGATGCTGCTGTCGCCGTCGTCGTCGGTGCCGGTGCGGCGGTCGCTGGGGACGACCCGGAGCCGGCCGTCGGTCCACAGCAGGACCCGCTTGCCGTCGCCGCTCACCTCGAAGTGGTCGGCGTCGGAGGCGAGGTGCTCCAGGCGGCGCTGGGCGAGGTCGTAGCGTTCCAGCTCGGTGTGCGGGGCGGGGTCGTCGGGGTGGGCGCGGGAGGCGCCGAGGACGCCGTGCACGGGGTGGCGCAGCCAGAGGACGCCGTCCTTGGCGGCGCGCAGCGTGGAGTAGCGGCCGGCCTCCACCGGGAAGGGCACGATCCGGTCGCCGAGGCCCTCCAGGTCGATCCGGGTGGCGGGGGTGCCCTCGCTGTCCGGGGTCTCGTCCTTGTCGGCGGCCTCGAAGGGGCGGCCGTGGCGCTGCGGGCCGAACGGGGAGGGGGTGGTGGCGGCCAGGGTGATCAGGTGCGGGCGGGCGCCGACCACGAACGCGAGATCGAAGACGTGTTCGTCGTAGACCGGGTCGAAGGCGCGGTTGGAGAGGAAGGCGAGGTGTTTGCCGTCGAGGGTGAAGGCGGGCGCGTAGTCCTGGAAGCGCAGCGGGGTCGCCTCGGTGACCGAGAGGTCGGTGGTGTGGGCGATGCGGAGCTGGCAGAGCGGGCGCGGGCCGGGGTGGGACCAGGCGAGCCAGGCGGAGTCCGGGGAGAAGGCCAGCCCGGAGACCTCGCCGTCGTCGCTGCGGTCGACCTCGCGGACCTCGCCGGTCTCCCGCTCGACGAGCAGCAGCCGTCCGTCGTGGGCGGCCACGGCGGCCCGGCTGCCGTCGGGGGCCATGGCCAGCTCCAGCACCCGGCCGAGCCGGCCGGCGGCGAGCCGGCGCGGGGTGGCGCCGGGGGCGAGTCCGGTGGCCGGCGCGAACTCCAGGGCGTCCTCGCCCTCGGCGTCCGTCACCCACACCGCCCACTCCTCGCCCTCGGTGCGGAAGGTGCGCGGGAGCCGGGCGCGGACCCCCGGGGTGGCGGCGAGGGCGCGGGCGGGCCCGGAGCGGTGGGTGACCCAGTGGACTCCGCCGCGCACGGACACGGCGCTGCCGCGCGCGGTGTGGTCGGGGCAGGCGGCGCCGAACCAGCGGGCCGCGTTCACCGGGTACGGGCGCAGGTCCAGGCGGGGTCCGCCGAGCCGGATGCCGAGCGGGCGCGGCTCGGCGCCCTCCAGGTCGTCCAGCAGCAGGAGTTCACCGCCCGAGGCGTACACGACCCGGGTGCCGTCACCGGCCGCGTGCCGGGCGTAGAAACCCTCGATCGGGGTGTGGCGGCGCAGGTCGGAGCCGTCGGCGAGGGAGGAGTACAGCGCGCCGGTGCCCTCGTGGTCGGAGAGGAAGGCGATGCGGTCCCCGGCCCACACGGGGCACTCGATGTTCCCGTCGAGGTCGGCGTGGAGCCGGACGAACTCGCCGTCGCCCTCGCGGTCGATCCACAACTTGCCCGCGGTGCCGCCCCGGTAGCGCTTCCAGTGGGCGGCCTCGCGGCCCATCGGTACGGACAGCAGCACGGTGGCGGGGCCGGTGGCCACATCGCCGACCGGGCCGTACGGCAGGGTCTCGGCCGGTCCGCCGTCCAGCGGGACGGCGTGCGCCCAGGTGTGCCGGGAACTGGGCCGGCCGTGCGCGCCGAGCGCGAGGACCCGCCCGTCGGCGGTCCAGCCGCACACCTCGGTACGGCGGTTGCCCCAGTAGGTCAGCCGTCGGGCGGGGCCGCCGTCGACGGGGGCGACATGGACCTCGGGGGCGCCGTCCCGGGTGGAGGTCCAGGCGAGGAAGGCGCCGTCCGGTGATATCCGGGGCCGGGTCACCGGGACGTTGTCGGCGCTGACCCGCCAGGCCCGGCCGCCGTCGAGCGGGGCGAGCCAGACGTCGTCCTCGGCGACGAAGGTCACCAAGTCGCCGCGGAGATGGGGAAATCGGAGATAGCCCGGCACCGCCGCGGTCCCCGTCGAAGCACCCTGAGTCACCTTGTCACTGTACGCAGTGGCCGGTGTCCCCCGCTCCCGGTTCGGATCACTTCACGCCGTCTCATTTGCCCTGCACGGGCCAGCAGGTGGGGTCGCCCTTGCACCACAGGGTCCGGGTGACGGTGACCGTCACGGTGGGCCGGCCACCGGGCGCATAGGTGGGCGGCCGGTACGTCGGCCCGGGCGTGGCGGCGCAGTCGCCGAGCCCGCTGACGTGGAACACCTGCCGTCCGCCGACCTTCCCGGTCAGGTCCCCGCGCACACAGGCCCCGTCGACCGCCTTGGTCACCCGCCCAGTGACGGTGATCTTCCGGCCGTCCTTGGTCCGGCCCCGGCAGTCGACGGAGACGACGTCGGTCTCGCTCGGCGAGGGCGTCGCCGCCCCGGCGCCCCGACCGCCGTACCGTCCGGTGCAGGTGAGCCAACTGACCTCCACGTGCTGCTGCTTGAGCCTGGCCGTCGCCGTGGTGCCGGTGGTGTAGGCGGCAGTGGCGGAACCGAGCCCGCCGGGCTGGCAGCCCACCAGGGCACCGCCCGCCACGACAACGAGCGACACCGGCAGAATCCGTCTCAACGCCCCCATACAGGCAGCGTCCCACCACCGCGCCCGCGCCGGAAGGGCACATACGGCCACTCACCCGTTCGGGCCGGGGCAAGTGCCCGGCGAGGGCGCCTCGGTCAGCCGCGCAGCAGCAGCCACTCCTGGAGTTCCACCAGGTTGCCCTCCGGGTCCTTGAGGTGGGCCACCCGCATGCGGTCGGTCAGGGCGGCCGGGCCGTGCAGCAGGGCGGCGCCACGGGCGGTGATCTCGGCGCAGTAGGCGTCGAGGTCGTCCACGCGCAGCACCACCAGGGAGCGGTGGCCGGTGGCGACAGTGCCCAGTTCGGCGAGGACCTCGGCCATCATCGCGCGGTCCTGCAAGGCGATCCCGGCGGACCCGGTGTGCGGGCTGAACTTCTCGTACGGCCCCTCGGCCGCGCCGGACTGCGGCTTGAGGCCGAGGACCTCGGCGTAGAAGCGGTAGCAGGCGGCGAAGTCGGTGACGAGCAGGCGTACCTGGGCGAGTTCCATGGTGTCCCCCGGTGGGTCAGGACCAGCGGCCGGTGCGGCCGAGGAGCAGGGCCGCGGCGGCGGTGCCGGCGGTGGAGGTGCGCAGCACCGAGGGCCCGAGCACACAGGTCCTGGCACCGGCCTCCTCGAAGAGCGCCAACTCGTCCTTGGACACGCCCCCTTCCGGCCCGACGACCAGCACGATCTCGCCCTGTTCAGGGAGTTCGGCGGTCGCCAGCGGCTCGCTGGTGTGCTCGAAGTCGGAGTGCAGCACGGCGGCGAAGTCGGCCCCGGCGAGCAGTGCCGCGACCTGCTTGGTGGTCGCCGCGTCCGCGACCTCGGGGAAGCGGACCCGGCGGGACTGCTTGCCGGCCTCGCGGGCGGTGGCCCGCCACTTGCCGAGCGCCTTCAGCCCGCGGTCGCCCCGCCACTGGGTGATGCAGCGGGCCGCCTGCCAGGGCACGATCGCGTCGACGCCGACCTCGGTCATCGTCTCCACGGCGAGTTCACCCCGGTCGCCCTTGGGCAGGGCCTGTACGACGGTGATGCGCGGGCTGGGCGCCGGCTCCTCCCGGACGTCCGCCAGCTGGACGATCAGCCGGTCCTTGCCCTCGCTGCCGATCACCTCGCCGACGGCGTACCGTCCGGCGCCGTCGGTGAGGACGACCTCCTCACCGGGCTGAAGCCGCTTGACGGAGACCGCGTGCCGGCCCTCCGGCCCGTCCAGCACATAGCGGTGGCTGTGCGCGTCGACATGCTCGACCACGAAAACCGGGGCGGTCATCGCAGGTCACCTCCATGGTCCGTGACGTCCGACAACGCTGTCCGGGCGGCATCGAGTTCCTCGGCCAGCACCTCCACCAGCCGCCCGGCCGGCAGTTCCCGGGCCAGCCGGTGTCCCTGCCCCGCCCACAGCGCCATGCCCTGCGCGTCCCCGGCCTGGGCGGCGGCCTTGCGCAGCGGGACGGTGAGGTGGTGGATCTCCGGGTAGGCGGCGGGGGCGTACGGGCCGTGCTCGCGCAGGAACCGGTTGACCAGTCCGCGGGCCGGCCGGCCGGAGAAGGCGCGGGTCAACTCGGTGCGCGCGAACAGGGGGTTGGTGAGTGCCTGCTTGTGCAGAGGGTGCGCACCGGACTCGGGGGTGGCGAGGAAGGCGGTGCCGAGCTGCGCCGCACAGGCCCCGGCCGCGAGGACGGCGGCGATCTGGCTGCCGCGCATGATGCCGCCGGCGGCGACGACCGGGAGGCGCACGGCCTCGCGGATCTGGGTGACGAGGGACAGCACTCCGATGCCGGAGGCGTCGTTCTCCGTCAGATCCCGGTGCGTGCCCTGGTGACCGCCGGCCTCCACGCCCTGCGCGATCACCGCGTCCGCCCCGGCCCGCTCGACCGCGCGGGCCTCCTCCACGGTGGTGGCGGTGACCAGGGTGACGGTGCCGGCCCGGCGCAGCCGCTCGAGCGTCTCCTCGCCGGGTACGCCGAAGTGGAAGGAGACCACCGGCACCGGGTTGTCGAGGAGGACGGCGAGCTTGGCGTCGTAGCCGTCGTCCCGTCCGCTGTCGGGGTCGCCCAGCTCGGTCTCGTACCAGGCGGCCTCACCGGCGAGCTGATGGGCGTAGACCTCCACCGCGCCGGACTCCGCGTACTCCGGCTGCGGCATGAACACGTTCACGCCGAAGGGGCGGCCGGTGAGCCCGCGCAGCTGCTTGATCTCCTGGTACATCCCGTCGGCGGTCTTGTAGCCGGCGGCGAGGAAGCCGAGCCCGCCGGCCTCGGAAACGGCGGCGGCGAGCCGCGGGAGGGAGACACCGCCCGCCATGGGGGCCTGCACGATCGGGTGGGGCAGGAGATCGGTCAGCGCGGAGGACATGACCGCATGTTGTCACGTCCTTCGAACAGTTCCGAATCGGGGCATCCGACGGCATAGGCCGGGGGCATAGGGGGCCGAAGGCCCACTTTCGCGGGCCACTTCACCCCCACCCCCGGCACCGGATCAGCGGCCGACGACCGCGTCCGTCAGCGCCCGTTGAACGCATCCTTCAGCCGCGAGAACAGCCCCTGCTGACCCGGCTGGAACTGGCCCTGCGGGCGCTCCTCGCCGCGCAGCGCGGCCAGCTCGCGCAGCAGCCGCTCCTGCTCGGGGTCCAGCTTGGTCGGGGTCTGCACCTCGACATGCACGACCAGGTCGCCCCGGCCGCCGCCGCGCAGATGCGTGACACCGCGGTTGTGCAGCGGAATCGACTGCCCGGACTGGGTGCCCGGCCGGATGTCGACCTCCTCCATGCCGTCCAGCGTCTCCAGCGGCACCTTGGTGCCGAGCGCCGCCGCCGTCATCGGGAGGGTGACCGTGCAGTGCAGGTCGTCGCCGCGCCGCTGGAACATCGGGTGCGGCAGCTCGTGGATCTCCACGTACAGATCGCCGGCCGGACCGCCGCCCGGCCCGACCTCGCCCTCACCGGCGAGCTGGATCCGCGTGCCGTTGTCGACACCCGCGGGGATCTTGACGGTGAGCGTGCGCCGGGAGCGGACCCGGCCGTCGCCGGCGCACTCCGGGCACGGGGTCGGCACGACGGTGCCGAAGCCCTGGCACTGGGGGCAGGGCCGGGAGGTCATGACCTGGCCCAGGAAGGACCGGGTGACCTGCGAGACCTCACCACGGCCCCGGCACATGTCACATGTCTGGGCGGTGGTGCCCGGCGCCGCGCCCTCGCCGCTGCACGTGTTGCAGACGACCGCGGTGTCGACCTGGATGTCCTTGGTGGTCCCGAAGGCCGCCTCGTCCAGCTCGACCTCGATCCGGATCATGGCGTCCTGGCCGCGCCGGGTGCGCGAACGCGGCCCGCGCTGCGAGGCCGTACCGAAGAACGCGTCCATGATGTCGGAGAAGTTGCCGAAGCCGCCGGCGCCGAAGCCGCCAGCGCCGGCCCCGCCCGACTGCGAGAGCGGGTCGCCGCCGAGGTCGTAGACCTGCTTCTTCTGCGGGTCCGACAGCACCTCGTAAGCGGCGTTGATCTCCTTGAACCGCTCCTGGGTCTTCGGATCGGGGTTGACGTCCGGGTGCAGCTCGCGCGCGAGCCGACGGAACGCCTTCTTGATCTCATCCTGCGACGCGTCGCGGCGCACGCCGAGAACGGCGTAGTAGTCCGTGGCCACTTACGACTCCGCCAGGATCTGTCCGACGTACCGTGCCACTGCGCGTACCGCTCCCATCGTTCCCGGGTAGTCCATGCGTGTCGGTCCGACCACGCCGAGCTTGGCAACCGCCTCGCCGCCCGAACCGTAGCCGACCGACACCACGGACGTGGAGTTGAGTCCTTCATGGGCGTTCTCGTGCCCGATACGCACGGTCACGCCCGGATCCTTCGCCTCGCCGAGGAGCTTGAGGAGCACGACCTGCTCCTCCAGTGCCTCCAGGACGGGCCGGATCGTGAGGGGGAAGTCATGTCCGAAGCGGGTGAGATTGGCGGTACCGCCGATCATCAGCCGCTCCTCGTTCTGCTCGACGAGGGTCTCCAGCAGGGTGGAGAGCACCGCGGAGACAGTACCGCGGTCCTCGGCCTCGAAGGCCTCCGGCAGATCCTCGACCAGCTTCGGCACGTCCGCGAACCGGCGGCCGGCGACCTTGCTGTTCAGCCGGGCCCGCAGATCCGCGAGCGAGGCCTCCCCGAACGGCGCCGGGCAGTCGACCATCCGCTGCTCGACCCGTCCGGTGTCCGTGATCAGCACGAGCATCACACGCGCGGGAGCGAGCGAGAGCAGCTCCACGTGCCGGACGGTGGACCGGGTCAGCGACGGGTACTGCACGACGGCGACCTGCCGTGTGAGCTGCGCGAGCAGCCGCACGGTCCGGGCCACCACGTCGTCGAGGTCGACGGCGCCCTCCAGGAAGTTCTGGATCGCCCGCCGCTCGGGCGGGGTCATCGGCTTGACGCCCGCCAGCTTGTCGACGAACAGCCGGTAGCCCTTGTCCGTGGGGATCCGCCCCGCACTGGTGTGCGGCTGCGCGATGAACCCCTCGTCCTCCAGGGCCGCCATGTCGTTGCGGACGGTCGCCGGGGACACCCCGAGGTTGTGCCGCTCGGTCAGGGCCTTGGAGCCGACCGGCTCCTCGGTCCCGACGTAGTCCTGGACGATCGCGCGCAGTACCTGAAGCCTGCGTTCACTCAGCATTGCGCGCGCACCTCCAGCACGTCGTCCCCTCGGGTCCCTCGCCGTCGGCCTGGCACTCTTCCCACGCGAGTGCCAGCCTTCCCCGGCCCAGTGTACGGCTGTCGGGTACGGCCTGGGCAAGGTCGGTGCCGTCGGGACCGCTCGTGGAGCTAGCGTCGCGGTATGACGGTGGCTTGGGAAGAGCAGGGCTGGCAGCGGCTGACCGACCGGGTCGGGCGGTGCCGGCTGCCGGGCTGGGACTGTACGGCGGGCCTGGTCCTCGGGGCGGACACGGCGCTGATGGTGGACGCCGGTTCGAGCCTGGCCGAGGGCGCCCGGCTGCACGGCGAGGCGCGGGAACTGGCCGGCCGCCGTGTGACCCATCTCGCGCTCACCCATCCCCACTTCGACCACGTCTTCGGCGCTCCCGCGTTCGCCGGGGCCGAGGTGTACGCGGCGGTGGGCATGGACGCGGCCCTGACGCACGGGCGCGGGGAGCTGCGCGCGGACGCGGTCGGCAACGGCCTGCCGGCCGCCGACGCGGCCGAGGCGGCGGACGCCCTGGCCCCGCCGCGCCACCTGGTCTCCGGCGAGTGGACCCTCGACCTGGGCGGCGGGCACCAGGCGCTGCTGGCCAACGTGGGCCCGGGTCACACCGCGCACGACCTCGTGGTGCTGGTCCCCGGGGCGCCGGAGGTGGTCTTCTGCGGTGACCTGGTCGAGGAGTCCGGCGAGCCCCAGGCGGGCCCGGACGCGGTGCCGTCCCGCTGGCCGGACGCGCTGGACCGGCTGCTCGCCCTGGGCGGTGAGGACGCGCTGTACGTCCCCGGTCACGGAGCGGTGGTGGACGCGGCCTTCGTCCGTCGCCAACGGGACGCCCTGGCGGCCCGCTTCGGCGTGTCGTGAGCATCACCGCAACGCTTCTCCTATCGTCATCCGAATGCGCCCGCCCGTCTCCCGCCACCGCCCCTCCAACGAGGGCCCTTCGGGCCCACAGCGCCGTCTGTACTCCGCCGACCTGACCCCTCCGTGGAAGAAGCAGCAGCCCGCGCCGGAGGTGCCGGCCGAGCCCGGTCTGGTGGTGGAGGAGCCCGGCACCGGGTTCTGCGGGGCGGTGATCCGCTGCGAGGCGGGCACGGTCACCCTGGAGGACCGCTTCGGCAAGCACCGGGTGTTCCCGCTGGAGCCGCGCGGCTTCCTGCTGGAGGGCCGGGTGGTGACCCTCGTACGGCCGTCCGCCGCGGCCCCGGTACGGCCTTCCCGTACCGCCTCCGGCTCGGTCGCCGTACCCGGCGCACGCGCGCGCGTGGCCCGCGCCGGGCGCATCTACGTCGAGGGCCGGCACGACGCCGAGCTGGTCGAGAAGGTCTGGGGCGACGACCTGCGCATCGAGGGCGTGGTCGTGGAGTACCTGGAGGGCGTGGACGACCTGCCGTCGATCGTCGCCGACTTCGCCCCCGGCCCGGACGCACGCCTGGGCGTCCTGGTGGACCACCTGGTGCCGGGCACCAAGGAGTGGCGCATCGCCGAGTCGGTGACGAGCGAGCACGCGCTGGTCGTCGGCCACCCGTACATCGACATCTGGGAGGCGGTGAAGCCGTCGTCCCTGGGCATCCCGGGCTGGCCGAAGGTCCCGCACGGCCAGGACTGGAAGACCGGGGTGTGCCGGGCGCTGGGCTGGCCGGCGGAGAACACCGGGGCGGTGTGGCAGGCGATCCTGAAGCGGGTGGGTTCCTACAAGGACCTGGAACCGGAGCTGCTGGGGTGCGTCGAGCGCCTCATCGACCATGTGACCGTGGGCTGAGCGGCGCACCGGCCCCCGGGCCGGGCGGTCAGTCCACCAGGTCCCTGACCACCGCGTCCGCCAGCAGCCGTCCACGCAGCGTCAGTACGGCCCGCCCGGCGTCGTACGGCCCCTGCTGGAGGAGTCCGTCCGCCAGCGCCCGCCGGGAGGCCGCGAGGCCCTCGTGCTTCAGCAGCGCCAGCGGCACGCCCTCGCGCAGCCGCAGTTCCAGCAGGATCCGCTCCACCCGCCGGTCCTCGTCCGACAGGACCTCGCGCCCCGCGCCCGGTGACCGGCCGGCGGCCAGGGCCGCCGCGTACGCCCCCGGGTGCTTGACGTTCCACCAGCGCACCCCGCCCACGTGCGAGTGCGCGCCGGGACCGGCGCCCCACCAGTCGGCGCCCCGCCAGTACAGCTCGTTGTGCAGACAGCGGCCCGCCTCGGAGGTGGCCCAGTTGGAGACCTCGTACCAGTCGAAGCCCGCCCCGGACAGGATCTCCTCGGCGATCAGATAGCGGTCGGCGTGCACGTCGTCGTCGGTCGCCGGGATCTCGCCCCGGCGGATCCGGCGGGCCAGCTGGGTGCCCTCCTCCACGATGAGCGCGTACGCGCTGACGTGGTCCGGGCCCGCGCCCAGGGCGGCCTCCAGCGAGGCCCGCCAGTCGTCGTCGCTCTCCCCCGGTGTGCCGTAGATCAGATCGAGGTTGACGTGCGCGAAGCCCGCCGCACGCGCCTCCGCCACACAGGCCTCGGGGCGGCCGGGGGTGTGGGTGCGGTCCAGCACCTTCAGCACGTGCTGCCGCGCGCTCTGCATGCCGAAGGAGATCCGGTTGAAGCCGCCCTCCCGCAGGACCGACAGATACCCGGGGTCGACCGACTCCGGGTTCGCCTCGGTCGTGATCTCCGCGTCCGCCGCCAGCCCGAACTCGTCCCGGATCGCGCCCAGCATGCGGACCAGGTCGCCGGCGGCCAGCAGGGTGGGCGTACCGCCGCCGACGAAGACCGTGCGGACCTCGCGCGGGTCGTCGCCGAGCACCTTGCGGGCCAGCCGGATCTCGTCGATCAGCGTGTCGGCGTAGTTGTCGCGGGAGGCGAGCACCCCTGCGGTGCCGCGCAGCTCGGTCGCGGTGTAGGTGTTGAAGTCGCAGTAGCCGCAGCGGGTGGCGCAGTAGGGGACGTGCAGATAGAAGCCGAGCGGGCGGTCTGCGGCCCCGGCGAGCGCGGACGCGGGCAGCGCGCCGTCGGCGGGGACGGGCTCGCCGTCGGGGAGTGCGGAAGGCATGTCTTCCATTGTCCAGCACCCGGGCGGTCACTCCGCCTGGAGCACCAGCAGGGCGAGGTCGTCCTCCGGCAGAGTGCCCTCGCCGAAGTCGTGCACCAGGCGGCGGATCCTTTCGGCGATCTGCTCCGCGCCGAGCCCGGCGCAGCCGGAGAGGGCCGTGGCCAGCCCGTCTTTGTCGTCGAACTGGCGGGAGCCGCAGCGGCGCTCGGTCACCCCGTCGGTGACGCACAGCAGGCTGTCGCCGGGCCGCAGGTCGAGGGTCTCGCTGGTGTAGGTCTCGTCCTCGACCACACCGAGCAGGGTCTGCGGCCGGGCGACGGTGCGCACGGTGCCGTCGGGGCCGAGGACGAGGGGCAGCGGATGGCCTGCGGAGGCGAGGGTGCAGCGGACCCCGCCGCCGTACGGGGTCAGCTCGCCGTAGAGCAGGGACAGGAAGCGGGTCTGGGTGCCGTCGCCGCCCAGCAGGGTGTGGCCGCCGGCGGCGACCAGGGCGCGGGCGGCGGCGTCGGCGGCCTCCGTGGCGTCGTCCAGCAGGAGCTGGTTGAGCCGGTCCAGGACGTCGGCGACCCGGTAACCCTCGCGGGCGAGGAGCCTGAGCCAGGGCCGGGCGAGGCCGATGACGACGGCCGCCTCCGGGCCCTTGCCCTGGACGTCGCCGACGGCGAAGCACCAGCGGCCGTCGCCGGCCGGGAACAGGTCGTAGAAGTCGCCGCTGGGGCCGCCCTTGTCGCAGGGCTCGTAGACCAGGGCGCTGCGCAGCCCGGGGATCTCGGCGACCGCGCCGGGCAGCAGTCCGCGCTGGAGGACGGCGCTGATGGTGGCCTGGCGGGCGTACTGGCGGGCGGCGCCGATGGCGAGGGCGACCCGGCGGCTGAGGTCCTCCACGAGCCCGGTGACCTCGTCCGGGAAGCCGGCCGGGCCGCACCGGCCGATGACCAGCGTGCCCAGCGGGCGGCCGCCGGCGATCAGCCGGTAGGCGAGGGCGGTGCCGTGCGGGCCGAGCGCGGCGGCGGGCCAGGGGTACGGCTCCGGGCCGGACCTGAGCCCGTCCAGGGGCTGGGGCGGCTCCTTCTCCAGGGCGCGGTGCAGCTCCTCGATGCGGTCCTCGCTCGCGTGCCAGACCCGGGCGGGGCCGCCGCCGTCGCGGGCGCGTGCGGTCGCCTCGTCCTCCAGCCAGACCGCGCACCAGTCGGCCAGCCGGGGCACCACCAGCTGGCCGGTGAGCGCGGCGACCAGGTTCTCGTCCAGCTGCCCGGCGAGCAGGTCGGAGGCCTCGGCCAGGAAGGACAGCGCGCCCCGGCCGAGCCAGTCCCGGTCGCGTCCGGCGCCGTAGGCCTGCGGGGCGAGGACCTCGGCGATCTCCAGGGCCGGTTCCGGTCCGGGCCCCTCGGCCGTCTTGCCGCCGGCGGGCAGCCGCGCCCACACCGTCTTGGCGCCGGTGCGGTAGGTGACGCCCCAGGAGTCGGCGAGGGTGCCGACCAGCCGGAGGCCGCGTCCGTACTCCGGTGCCTCGTACGGCGGGGCGCCGGCGGTGTTGTCGCGCGGGGCGCGGGAGGGGTGCCGGTCGTGCACCTCGACCACGAAGGCGCCGGTGTCCTCCAGCCGCCAGTCCACCTCCACATCGGTGCCGGCGTGCACGACGGCGTTGGTGACCAGCTCGCTGACGACCGCCATCGCGTCGTCCAGCAGCCGTGGCGCGAGCCCGGGCACCTCGGCCAGCGCCGAGCGCACCAGGGCCCGGGCGGTCCCGGGGGCGAGCGGGCTGCCGGTCAGGGTGGCCCGGCCGCGCACCTTAGGCGCGTGGGCCGCACTCTCCCGCTGCGTGGGTATGGCCGCCATGTCCATGCGGCCAGGGTGACAGAGCGGTGGCACCCATAAGCGCCGAGTTACCGAAGTGGGCAGAAGAGGGCGCGTTTTGAACGCACGCGAGCACAATCACCCACCGGGCGCCGGGAACCGCGGGCCGCCACCTCCGACCCGCGGTTCTCCCTCGCCGGACCGGCCCCCTACTTCTCCCGGGTCCCGGCGTACATCTCGTCGATCAGGTGCCTGTACTCCCGCTCGACCACGGGCCGCTTCAGCTTCAGGCTCGGCGTGATCTCGCCGTGCTCCACGTCGAGGTCCCGCGGCAGCAGCCGGAACTTCTTGATCGTCTGCCACTTCTGGAGCCCGGCGTTGAGCTGCTGCACATAGCCGTCGACCATCTCGACCGTCTGCGGGGCGGCGACGATCTCCGCGTACGCCCTGCCCTCCAGGCCGTTCTCCTTCGCCCAGTCCAGGATCGCGAGCTCGTCCAGGGCGATCAGGGCGGTGCAGTAGTTCCGGTCGGCGCCGTGCACCAGGATGTTGGAGACGTACGGGCAGATGCCCTTGAACTGGCCCTCGACCTCGGCGGGTGCGACGTACTTGCCGCCCGAGGTCTTGATCAGGTCCTTCTTGCGGTCGGTGATGCGCAGATAGCCGTCGGGCGACAGCTCGCCGATGTCGCCGGTGTGGAACCAGCCGTCGGACTCCAGCACCTCCGCGGTCTTCTCGGGCAGCTTGTGGTAGCCCTGCATGACACCGGGGCCGCGCAGCAGGATCTCTCCGTCGTCGGCGATCCGGACCTCCGTGCCGGGCAGCGGCTTGCCGACCGTGCCGGTGCGGTAGGCCTCGCCGGGGTTGACGAAGGAGGCGGCGGAGGACTCGGTGAGGCCGTAGCCCTCCAGGATGTGGATGCCGGCGCCGGCGAAGAAGTAGCCGATCTCCGGTGCGAGCGCGGAGGCGCCGGAGACACAGGCGCGCAGCCGGCCGCCGAAGGCCTCGCGGAGCTTGGCGAAGACGAGGGTGTCGGCGACCTTGTGCTTGGCGGCGAGCCCGAACGGCACACTGCGGTTGCCGGTGCGGCGGAAGTTGTCCTGGCTGACCTTGGCGTACTCGCGGGAGACCTCGGCCGCCCACTGGAAGATCCGGTACTTGGCCGGTCCGCCCTCGCGGGCCTTGGCCGCGACGCCGTTGTAGACCTTCTCGAAGATCCGCGGCACGGCCGCCATGTACGTCGGCCGCACCACCGGCAGATTCTCGATGATCTTGTCGACCCGGCCGTCCACGGCGGTGACGTGCCCGACCTCGATCTGGCCGGAGGTGAGCACCTTGCCGAAGACGTGCGCCAGCGGCAGCCACAGGTACTGCACGTCCTCGTCGCTGATCAGACCGGTCGCGGCGATCGCCTTCGCCATGTACGCCCAGTTGTCGTGCGGGAGCCTGACGCCCTTGGGGCGGCCGGTGGTGCCGGAGGTGTAGATGAGGGTGGCGAGCTGCTCCTTGGTGAGCGCGCCGACCCGCTCCTTGATCAGCTCGGGGTGCGTCTCCAGATAGGCGGCGCCACGCTTCTGGAGCTCGTCGAGGGTGGTCACCCAGTCGCCGGTCTCCACCCCGGCCGGGTCGATGACCACGACCTTGATCAGGTCGGGCAGCTCCGCGCGCTTCTCCAGCGCCTTGGCGAGCTGGCCGGCGTCCTCGGCGATCAGCACCCGGCTCTCGGAGTCGGAGAGGATGAACGCGGACTCGTCGGCGTTGGTCTGCGGGTAGATCGTGGTCGTCGCCCCGCCGGCGCACATGATGCCGAGGTCGGCGAGGATCCACTCCACCCGGGTGGAGGAGGCGAGCGCCACGCGCTGCTCGGGCTCCAGCCCGAGTTCGATCAGGCCGGCCGCGATGGCGTAGACCCGCTCGGCCGCCTCGGCCCAGCTCAGCGACTTCCAGTCGTCGGGGCCCTCGCCCGAGGCGGGCGGGACGGGGTAGCGGTAGGCCTCGGCGTCCGGTGTGGCCGCCACGCGGTCCAGGAAGAGGGCCGCCACGGAGGGCGGACGGTTCTCGATCAGGGTCTGTGCGTCGCTCACGACATCCTCCGGGGCCCGCGACAGTGCGGCTGACTCGGTGCGGCTGGGTTTACTCACGGTGGGGGTACGGGCTCTTGTTTAACTCGCGAGTAACTATCGAGCAGGCATCAGAGTAAGGGGCGACCGGCCGCTGCGTAAGGGGCATCGGGCTGTCACTTTCCACGCAGAGCAAGGCTACGCACGCACCGGGGCCCGCCGCGCTTTCACACGACGGGCCCCCTTGTGCCCTTTTTACGGAGCCGGTTCGGCGTAACCGAGTGTTACCAGCGGTTACTTCTTGCCCTTGGTCGACCCCGCGCTGTCATCGCTCGACAGGACGGCGATGAAGGCTTCCTGCGGAACCTCCACGGAACCCACCATCTTCATCCGCTTCTTGCCTTCCTTCTGCTTCTCCAGCAGCTTCCGCTTACGGGAGATGTCACCGCCGTAGCACTTGGCGAGGACGTCCTTGCGGATGGCGCGGATGGTCTCGCGGGCGATCACCCGGGAGCCGATGGCGGCCTGCACCGGCACCTCGAAGGCCTGCCGCGGGATCAGCTCCTTGAGCTTGGCGACGAGCCGCACGCCGTACGCGTAGGCCTGGTCCTTGTGGGTGATCGCGGAGAACGCGTCCACCTTGTCGCCGTGCAGCAGGATGTCGACCTTGACCAGGGAGCTGGTCTGCTCGCCGGTGGGTTCGTAGTCCAGCGAGGCGTAGCCGCGGGTCTTGGACTTCAGCTGGTCGAAGAAGTCGAAGACGATCTCCGCGAGCGGCAGCGTGTAGCGGATCTCGACGCGGTCCTCCGACAGGTAGTCCATGCCGAGCAGGGTGCCGCGCCGGGTCTGGCACAGCTCCATGATCGAGCCGATGAACTCGGTGGGCGCGAGGATGGTGGCCCGCACGACCGGTTCGAAGACCTCGTTGATCTTGCCCTCGGGGAACTCGCTCGGGTTGGTGACCGTGTGCTCGCTGCCGTCCTCCATGACCACGCGGTAGACCACGTTGGGGGCGGTGGCGATCAGATCGAGACCGAACTCGCGCTCCAGCCGCTCCCGGATCACGTCCAGGTGCAGCAGGCCGAGGAAGCCGACGCGGAAACCGAAGCCGAGGGCGGCGGAGGTCTCCGGCTCGTAGACCAGGGCGGCGTCGTTGAGCTGGAGCTTGTCCAGGGCCTCGCGCAGCTCCGGGTAGTCGGAGCCGTCGAGCGGATACAGACCGGAGAAGACCATGGGCTTCGGGTCCTTGTACCCGCCGAGCGCCTCCGTCGCCCCCTTGCTCTGGCTGGTGACGGTGTCACCGACCTTGGACTGCCGGACGTCCTTCACACCGGTGATGAGATAGCCCACCTCGCCGACGCCGAGGCCGTCGGCCGGCAGCATCTCGGGCGAGCTGACGCCGATCTCCAGCAGCTCGTGCGTGGCGCCGGTGGACATCATCCTGATGCGCTCACGCTTGTTGAGCTGGCCGTCGATGACACGGACGTACGTCACGACACCGCGGTAGGAGTCGTAGACCGAGTCGAAGATCATCGCGCGGGCGGGCGCGTCGGCCACACCGACCGGCGCCGGGATCTCCTTGACGACCTTGTTCAGCAGCGCGTCGACGCCGAGACCGGTCTTGGCGGAGACCTTGAGGACGTCGTCCGGGTCGCAGCCGACCAGGTTGGCCAGCTCCTCCGCGAACTTCTCCGGCTGGGCCGCGGGAAGGTCGATCTTGTTCAGTACGGGGATGATCGTGAGGTCGTTCTCCATCGCCAGGTAGAGGTTGGCGAGGGTCTGCGCCTCGATGCCCTGGGCGGCGTCGACCAGGAGGATGGTCCCCTCGCAGGCGGCCAGCGACCGCGAGACCTCGTAGGTGAAGTCGACGTGCCCCGGGGTGTCGATCATGTTGAGGATGTGCGTCGTGCCCTGGTCCGGGCCCTCGGTCGGGGCCCAGGGCAGACGCACCGCCTGGGACTTGATCGTGATGCCACGCTCGCGCTCGATGTCCATCCGGTCGAGGTACTGAGCACGCATCTGCCGCTGCTCGACCACACCGGTCAGCTGGAGCATCCGGTCGGCGAGCGTGGACTTGCCGTGGTCGATGTGCGCGATGATGCAGAAGTTGCGGATCAGAGCCGGGTCGGTACGGCTCGGCTCGGGCACATGGTTAGGGGTCGCGGGCACGCAGGGTCCTGTCTCTTGAGGCGCCTTATGCCTCGGGTCGGATCGATACGTAGTCTCCATGGTCCCACGCGAAGGGACCGGCGGCCGTTTTGGGCCGGTCGCAGGGCCACTGGTACTGTAGATGGCTGTGCCTCATGCCCTCTCAGCGCGAGGCGCGTCAGAAAATTTATGGATCACCGGTTCGGGACCCGAGCGGCCCCGCGCCTGAACCTGAAAAGGCTCCTTCGTGGCGAACATCAAGTCCCAGATCAAGCGGATCAAGACCAACGAGAAGGCTCGGCTGCGCAACAAGGCCGTCAAGTCCTCCCTGAAGACCGCGATCCGCAAGGCCCGCGAGGCCGCTGCCGCGGGTGACGTCGAGAAGGCCACCGAGCTGCAGCGCGCTGCTGCGCGTGCGCTCGACAAGGCCGTCTCGAAGGGCGTCATCCACAAGAACCAGGCCGCCAACAAGAAGTCGGCGCTTGCTTCCAAGGTCGCGTCTCTCTGAGGTTCAGCCTCCTTCTGATCTGACCGCCGGAAGGACCCCGAGCGGGCCCTCTCTCATCCGCTCCCGTCCGGCACCCCGGATCCGTACGCGGCCTGCGTTCGCCACGCGGGTGCGGATCCACCAGCTTGAGCCCAAGGCCTCGGCGCTCTCCCTTCCCCAGGGCGAGCACCGGGGCCTTTGGCGTGCGGTCCGGGTCCGGCGTGCGTGCGGCGCTGGCATGCGTCCGGGGTTGGCATGCGCCCGGGATTGGCATGCGCCCGGCGGCTGCCAGGGGCCGGCTTCTCGCGCCCGGGAGTGCGGGGCCGGCGGGAGTGCGCGGCCGGCCGGCCGGCGGCCGAGTGGCTGTCCGCGGCCGGGGGTTGTCCGCGGCCGGGGGTTGTCCGCGGCCGGGGGTTGTCCGCGGCCGGGGGTTGTCCGCGGCCGAGGGCGGCTGTCCGCGGCCGGGAGCCGTGCGCGGCCGAGTGGCTGTCCGCCGCCGGGTGCTGTCCGCGGCCGGGGGCTGTCCGCGGCCGCGCCGAGCGGCTAGCCGCGGCCCCGTGAGCGGGCGGCTCGCGCCACCGTCACCACGGCCTTCTCCAGGGCGTACTCGGGGTCGTCCCCGCCTCCCTTCACTCCCGCGTCGGCCTCGGCTACAGCTCTGAGCGCCACGGCGACGCCGTCCGGGGTCCACCCCCGCATCTGCTGCCGCACCCGGTCGATCTTCCAGGGCGGCATGCCCAGCTCCCGGGCGAGATCGGCCGGCCGGCCGCCCCGCGCGGACGACAGCTTCCCGATGGCCCGCACCCCCTGGGCCAGCGCGCTGGTGATCATCACCGGCGCCACTCCGGTGGCCAGCGACCAGCGCAGCGCCTCCAGGGCCTCCGCCGTACGCCCCTCCACCGCCCGGTCGGCGACCGTGAAGCTGGACGCCTCGGCCCGCCCGGTGTAGTAGCGCCCGACGACCGCCTCGTCGACCGTGCCCTCCACGTCGGCGACCAGCTGGGAGACCGCCGCGGCCAGCTCCCGCAGATCACTGCCGATGGCGTCGCACAACGCCTGGCAGGCCTCCGGCGTCGCCGACCGTCCCGCCGCCCGGAACTCCTGCCGGACGAAGGCCAGCCGGTCCGCCGGCTTGGTCATCTTGGGGCAGGCCACCTCGCGGGCGCCCGCCTTGCGTGCCGCGTCCAGCAGCCCCTTGCCCTTGGCGCCGCCCGCGTGCAGCAGCACGAGGGTGATCTCCTCGGCGGGGGAACCGAGATACGCCTTCACATCCTTGATCGTGTCGGCGGAAAGATCCTGCGCGTTGCGTACGACCACGACTTTGCGCTCCGCGAAGAGCGAGGGACTGGTCAGCTCGGCGAGCGTGCCGGGCTGCAACTGGTCCGGGGTGAGGTCGCGTACGTCCGTGTCGGCGTCGGCGGCCCTGGCGGCGGCCACCACCTCCCGCACGGCACGGTCGAGCAGGAGGTCCTCCTGGCCCACGGCGAGTGTCACCGGGGCGAGAGGGTCGTCATTCGCAGTCTTCCTGGCCATCGTCTACAGCATCCCACGCGGCACCGACATCGAAGCGGCTCGCTCACCCTGACCGGTCCCGGAGCGCACCCCGAGCGCGTCTCGGGGTCACGGCTCCTCGCGCCAGCCGTCCCACTCGCCGGCGAACGCGTCCAACTCCTCCGGGTCCAGCCGCTCGCCCTCGTCCCGCAGCACGACCAGCCACTGGGCGTCCTCGGCGTCGTCCTCCCCGGCCAGGGCGTCCCGGACGATCCGGGGCTCCTCGTCGACGCCGAACCGCTCGGCGAGCACCTCGGCCACCTCCTTTGCCGCGTCCCGGTCGGGCAGCACCAGCACATGTCGCACATCGTTCACGCGCCCCATTCTCCGGCACCGCTCCGGACGCGAAGGGGCAGGTCAGCCCCTGGGCACGACCTGCACGTCGAGGTCGACCCGGATGCTCGGACCGACCGCCGCGATGCCGCGCGCCAGCATGGACTGCCAGCTGACCGTGAAGTCGTCCCGGTGCAGTTCGGTGGTGGCGCGGCAGGCGGCCCGCGCCTCGCCCTGCATGCCGCTGCCGAGCCCGAGGTACTCGGTGTCGAGCGTCACGGTCCGGGTCACCCCGTGCAGCGACAGCGCCCCGACGACCGCCCACCGGCTGCCGCCCTTGTGCACAAAACGCTCGCTGTAGAACTCCAGCGTGGGAAAGCGCCGCACGTCCAGAAAGTCCGCGGACCGCAGATGGTCGTCGCGCATCCGCACCCCGGTGTCGATGGACGCCGCGTCGATCACGACATGCATCGCCGACCGCTCCACCCGGTCGCCGATCCGCACCACGCCGGCGAAGGAGTTGAACCGTCCGTGGATCCGGGCCAGCCCGATGTGCCGGGCGGTGAACCCGATCGAGGAGTGCAGCGGCTCGATCTCCCAGTCGCCCGGCGCCGGCGGCTGGGGCGGCTGCGCGACCTGGAGGGTCACATCGCCCAGCGAGGCGAGGGAGTTCTCGCCGACCAGCGCGGGGGCGCGGTAGGGCAGGTAGCCCTCGGCGGACACGGCGAGCCGGTACTCCCCCGCCGGCACCGTTACCAGGAACGCCCCGTACGGATCCGTGCCGCCGCTCACCACCGTGCGCCCCGTGAGGTCGCTGACCGCGAACTCCGCGCCCACCACCGGCTCGTTGACCGGGTCGACCACCCGGCAGCTGAGCACCCCGGCGTCGGGCGGGGTCCGAACCGCCGCCAGCGGACCGGTCGGTTGCACTCGGTTCGTCCGGTTTCCCAGCCAGCGGCCGACCATCCACGACACCCCTGTACGCCTCGACACCACCCGTTGCCGAAGGTTCATTCGATCACTGACGCGGCTTTCGAGGCAACACGGACCCACATCGTGGGAATCCGGCATATGCGCCGGGCCTGGGCCGAATTAAGAGGTACGGTTCCGGTTTCTCACCGTCGGCACACGGTCCAGCTCGATCCCGAACCGCTCCCGGTACACGGCCAGCACCTCCGTGTCCGTCTCCCACTCCCGTGTCGTGCGCATACCGTCGGCGGCCGTCGTCGTCAGCGTGCGTCCGCCGAGCGTGATCCTCCCCCCGTCCTCGGTGACCCGTGAGCAGACCAGCGAGCGGGTGAAGTGCGACAGCGGCGAGGTGCTGTGCCACCAGGCACCGGCCGCGAAGTCCGCGAGCGCCCGGGGCCGCGTCTCCAGCCGGTACTGCGCCCTGCCGTCGCGTACGACGTCCAGGTCACCGTCCTCCCCCGAGTCACCGCCACCGCGCGTCCCGGCCGTGTCCGCACCGGCCGCCACCACCTGGAACACCCCGCCCGGGTCGGTCTGTTCGCCGCGCTCCCGGTAGGCCAGCGGATAGTGGCTGTGCGCCCCGAACCCGACGTCGGCGAGCCGGTCCTCGCCGTCCGCCGTCCGTACCCGCAGCGCGAGATGGTCGTACGGGATCCCGAGCCGCCCCTCCTCGCCGTACACCCGCGCGGCGAGCAGGTCGACCTCGTAGCCGAGGGCCGTGAGCAACGCGCCGAACGCGCCGTTCAGTTCGTAGCAGAAGCCGCCACGCCGCCTGTCGGTGATCTTCTCCAGCAACCGGTCCTCCGCCAGTTCGATCTCCTCACCGAGGTGAACCGAGAGGTTCTCGAAGGGAACCGTCCGCAGATGGCACAGATGCAGCTCCCGCAGAGCCGCTCCGGTGGGCCGTGGCGGGCGGGAGGCACCGATCCGGTGGAGATAGGCATCGACCTGGCGTGAGTTCATACCCCCAGTCTCAGCCCCGCACCACCCGCACCTCCCCTCCCGCCCCCGACGGACCGCCGACCGCGAGGGCACCGTCCTGGTCGGTGCGGAGCACCCTCGCTCCTGCGGCCCGTAGTGCGGCCACGGTCGAGGGGGCCGGGTGGCCGTAGGGGTTGCCGGTTCCGCAGCTGATGAGGGCCAGGCGGGGGGCGGCCAGCCGGAGGAGCCGCGGATCCTGGTGCGCCGAGCCGTGATGGGCCACTTTCAGGACGTCCACCCCGGCCAGCTCGGCCGCTTCCGGGGAGTTCAGCAGGGCCTCCTGGGCCGGGGGTTCGAGGTCGCCGAGCAGGAGCAGCCGCAGTCCGCCGGTGCGGACGAGCAGCGCCACGCTGGCGTCGTTGGGACCGTCCGGTTCCGGGACGACGCCCGGCCAGGACGGCGGTAACCATGGGCCTGTCGGCGATCCGGTGCCCGGCGGCGGCCACAGGACCCGCCAGGCGAGCGGGCCGGTGCGCCCCTCCTCCCCCGTCGCCGCCCGGGTGACCGGGATGTGCCGGGCGGCCGCCTCCCTGCGGACGAACTCGGCCTCGTCCGCGGGTTCGGCGAGCCCCGTGGTCTCGATGGCGGCGACCGAGCGGCCCCGCAGCACCCCGGGCAGCCCCGTCACATGGTCGGCGTGGAAGTGGGTGAGGACGAGGAGCGGGATGCGGGTGATGCCGAGCCGGCGCAGACAGCGGTCCACGGCCGCGGGATCGGGTCCGGCGTCCACCATCACTCCGGCTCCGTCGCCCGCCGCCAGCACCGTCGCGTCGCCCTGCCCGACGTCGCACATCGCGAACCGCCAGCCGGGCGGCGGCCAGCCCGTGATCACCCGGGTCAGCGGCACCGGCCGGACCACCACCAGCACGAGCACCAGCCCGAGCAGCCCGCACCACCACGGGTGCCGGAGCAGACGCCGCCCGGCCAGCACGACCGCCCCGGAGACCACCGCCAGCAACAGCGCCCCGGCCCAGCTCCCCGGCCAGTCCACCCCGGCGCCCGGAAGCGCCGCTCCGCTGCGCGCCACCCCGGCGATCCAGCCGGCGGGCCAACCCGCGCACCAGGCCAGCGCCTTGGCCACGGGCATCGCCACCGGCGCCAGCCCGAGCGCCGCGAACCCCAGCACCGTGGCCGGTGCCACCGTCATCTCGGCCAGCAGATTGCACGGCACCGCCACCAGGCTCACCCGGGCCGACAGCACCGCCACGACCGGCGCGCACACCAGCTGCGCGGCGGCGGCCGCCGCGAGCGCCTCGGCGAGCCGCGGCGGCACCCGGCGCCGGCGCAGCGCCTCGCACCAGCCCGGCGCCAGGACCAGCAGCGCCCCGGTGGCCAGCACGGAGAGCAGGAAGCCGTAACTCCGGGCCAGCGACGGGTCGTACAGCACCAGCAGCAGGACGGCCGCCGCCAGCGCCGGGACCAGGGATCTGCGGCGACCGGTGGCCAGGGCCAGCAGGGCGACCACCCCGCAGGCGGCGGCCCGCAGCACGCTGGGGTCGGGGCGGCACACGATCACGAACCCCAGCGTGAGTCCCCCGGCGAGCACGGCGGTCGTCCGCAGGGAGAGGCCGAGGCGCGGGGCCAGACCGCGGCGCTCGGCCAGCCGGGCCAGGCCGGGCGGCCCGACGAGCAGGGCGAGCAGGACGGTGAGGTTGCTGCCGGAGACGGCGAGGGTGTGCGCCAGGTCCGTCTCCTCGAAGGCCGCCTCCAGCTCCGGTGTGATCCGCGAGGTGTCCCCGACGACGAGCCCGGGAAGCAGTGCCCGCGCATCCCCCGGCAGGCCGTCCGTGGCCTCCCGCAGCCGGGCCCTGAGACGCCCGGCGAGCCGCTGCGGCCCGCTCGGTCCCGCCACGATCCGTGGCCCCGGCCGGCCGCGCACCCGCAGCACGGCGGCGGTGCGGTCACCGCCCGCCAGAGCCGGCGCCAGCCGCCCGGTGACCCGCAGCCGCGTGGACGGCAGCACCCCCAGCCACTCGGCACGTCCGCGCTGCACGCCCGGTCCGGCCGGACCCGCCGGCCACCCGGAACTCCGCCCGTCCGTTCCCTCCGGCACCTCCCGGCCGCCGCTCCGCGTCGGTGCCGGGACGCCTCCGTCGACGACCAACAGCACCGGACTCCGGGTCCGCGTCCTCCTTCCGTCCCTTTCCTCGACACACAGCACCTCGGCCCGGGCCAGCACCGCGACCGGTGCCGTGTGGTCGCCGCGCACCCGGGGCCTGCTCAGCCAGGGGTCGCCGCTCACCTCGACCTCCGCGGTCACGGTCGCGAACCGCCGGGCCAGCTCCGGCACCGGCCCACGCCGTACGTCCGCCCCGTGCAGCCCGGCGGAGGCGGCAGCGGCGGCGGCGCAGAGCAGCACCGCCGCGGCCGAGGTCCGGGCCCAGGCGAGCCGCCCCCGTGCCCTCGGCGCCGCTTCCGCCCTGTGGCCGTACCGGGCAGCTCCCCTCTGGCCGGGCCGGGCAGCTCCCCTCTGGCCAGGCCGGGCAGCTCCCCCTTGTCCGATGTGCCGCGTCGCCAGCAGCACGGCCCCGCCGATCAGACAGCCGGCCACGATCCCGGCGGTCCAGCCCGCCGGCGCGTCCAGCGTCAGGGCCGCCATCAGCCAGGCTGCGAGTGCGGGCGGCACCAGGCGCAGATCCATGGGGGCCGCCGGATCGCCGTCCACCGGTCCGCGCCGCTCGTCGTCCGCCGGCCTGCGTGGCTCATGGCCGCCGTCCACCGGCCCGCGCCGCCCGCCGGCCACCGGCCCGCGTGGCTCATGTCCGGCGCCCGCGGTGCCCCGCGATGCCCTCCGCCCCTGTCCGGCGCCTGGGGCGCCCCGGGATACCGTCCGCCCCTGTCCGGCGCCCGCAGTGCCCCGCGA
The DNA here is from genome assembly GCF_042672505.1 of Streptomyces sp. NPDC127190. Taxonomy (NCBI): domain Bacteria; kingdom Bacillati; phylum Actinomycetota; class Actinomycetes; order Kitasatosporales; family Streptomycetaceae; genus Streptomyces; species Streptomyces sp. NPDC127190. Next base: position 31,781 of record NZ_JBHXVE010000015.1, on the reverse strand, counting down.
TGCCCTCCGCCCCTGTCCGGCGCCTGGGGCGCCCCGGGATGCGGCCCGGCCCCGTCCGGCGCCCGCGCTGCCCCGCCCGTCGGTCTCCGGCGGTCCGCCGCTGTGCGTCCGGATCATGGCCGTACCAGATTCCGCAGATCGCCGAAGCGGCGGTCGCCGATGCCGTTGACCTCGCGCAGCTCGTCCACCGAGCGGAAACCGCCGTGCTGGGTGCGGTAGTCGAGGATGTGCCGGGCCAGCACCGGGCCGACGCCGGGCAGGGTGTCGAGTTGGTCCGCCGTGGCCGTGTTGAGGGAGACGGGGGTCGCCGGTCCCGAGCCCGCCGGGCTTGTGGCCGCTCCGCCGGGCGGGCCCGCGGGCACCGGCACCGCGGCGGGTGCCCCGACGGCGACCTGTTCGCCGTCGACCAGGAAGCGGGCCCGGTTGAGCCCTGCGATATCCGTGCCCGGGCGGACACCGCCGGCCGCCCGCAGCGCGTCGGCCACCCGGGAGCCGGCCGGCAGCCGCTGGATGCCCGGCTTGCGGACCTTGCCGCTGACGTCCACGACGATCTGCCCGCCCGGCGTCACCGGGGCGCCGGTGACACCACCGGGCTTCGCCTCGTCGCTCCTCCTCGTGGGCGTCTCGGCGCGCACCACCTGTGGGGCGCTGACGGTCTCGGTCCTCCCCGTCCAGTACTGCTGTGCGGCGAACCCGGCCGCGGCCACCAGCACCACCGCGAGCGCCATGACTCCCCTGCGCTCCACCGCGCACCGTGTCTGCAACCAGACCGGCATCCGCTCCCGCACCGCCGGCCCCAGGCGCTGGCGCAGCCCCACGGCGAGGGGTTGTTCCGGCGCCAACCGGGGCTCTCGGCCGACCTGTTCGGCATCAGCCGGTTCGGCGTCAGCCGTGGGCGCCTTCCCTCTCCGGCCCATCCCCGGCACCGAGCCGGTGGCCGTCGCGGTCGCCGCCGGCTGCGCGGGCGCCTCCGCGTCCGGTGGTGCGTTCCCCGACTCCCGCCAGTGCGCGGCTCGTTCGCCGAAGAGGAGTTCCGCCCGGCGGCGCAGTTCCTCGGCCGGTGCGGGCGGGCGGTGGCGGGAGCGGCGTCGGTCGGTGCCGGGGCGATGTCGGAGACGGAGACCGTCGCCGTGCCGGCCGTCGGAGCCGGGAGCGCGGCCGGGACCGCTGGTCGCACGAGTGCTGCGGGAGCGTGATCGAAGTGCCATGCGACGAGGATGGGTCATCCCGCCGATTCGCGATGATCTTGGTCAATTCCCGGGGAGAACCACCCCGTTGTGGAAAACTCCGCCACCCGCACGAGTGAACCGGAACCCGCGGACACGGGCCGGAACCCGCGGACAGGGGCTGGAACCCCGTGCCCACCGGGGTCAGCGGGGTGAGACCACCGCTCCCAGCAGTCCGGGGCCGGTGTGTGCCCCGATCACCGCACCGACCTCGCTGACATGCAGGTCGGCCAGGCCCGGGACCCGGGCCCGCAGCCGGTCGGCGAGGGCGGCGGCGCGGTCGGGGGCGGCGAGATGGTGGACGGCGATGTCCACCACGGCAGTGCCCGCCCGCTCCGCGGCGATCTCCTCCAGCCGGGCGATCGCCCTGGAGGCCGTGCGGACCTTTTCGAGCAGGTCGATGCGGCCACCGTCCAGCTGGAGCAGGGGTTTCACGGCGAGCGCGGAGCCGAGCAGGGCCTGGGCGGTTCCGATGCGGCCGCCGCGGCGCAGATAGTCGAGCGTGTCGACGTAGAAGTAGGCGGAGGTGCCCGCGGCCCGTTTCTCGGCGGCCGTGACGGCCTCGTCCACCGTGCCGCCGGACTCCGCCACCTCGGCCGCGGCGAGCGCGCAGAAGCCGAGGGCCATCGCGACCATCCCGGTGTCCACGACCCGCACGGGCACCGGCGCCTCCCGGGCCGCGATGACCGCCGCGTCGTAGGTGCCGGACAGTTCGGCGGACAGGTGCAGGGAGACGATGCCGCCCGCGCCGGACTCGGCGACCCTGCGGTAGGTCTCCGCGAACACCTCGGGGCCGGGGCGGGAGGTGGTGACCGGGCGCCGCTTCTGAAGCGCCTGGGCCAGCGAACGGGTCGAGATCTCGGTGCCCTCTTCGAGCGCCCGGTCGCCGAGGACCACGGTCAGGGGTACCGCGGTGATGCCATGGTGCTCCATCGTCCGGGGCGGCAGGTAGGCCGTTGAATCGGTGACGATCGCGACATGGCGGGACATGAGCTGGAGGTTACCTGGCGTGGCGGGCACGCGGCAGCCCGGCCCCTTTCGTGTGCCTTTGCAGTGGGCCGCTCATGCGGTGCTCTCCGGGCGGGGCTGCTTCTTCTGCCAGGGGTAGGTGGGCCGCGGCGTCGGCGGGGTGACCTCGGGCGCCTCGCGCCGTGGCGTGGAGGTCTGCGCGGGCTCGGCCGGCGCCCAGTGGCGCAGGGCGTCCGCTTCGATGCCGATCTGGCTGCTGAGCGCGTCGAGGTCGTCCTCGGCGAACCGGCGGGCCCGGTCCCGGACCGCCCAGCGCAGCGAGTCCGCGGACGTGGTGATGCGCTCGGTGCGGACGCGCAGGTCGGGCAGGCGGGCGGCGAGCGTGGCCCGGTCCGGCTCGGACTCCAGGCGCTTGAGATCGGCGTCCAGCACCTGTCCGTGTCCGCTGAGCCGCTCGAAGAGGCCCACGGACTCCTTCAGCGACTCGTCCTCGGCCACGCCCGCCGCCAGCGCGTCCTGGGTGGCGCGCATCGAGGTGCGCAGGGCGAGCCGCAGCTGGGCGATCTCGGCGGCCGGTCCGATCTGGGCGAAGGACTTGGCGCGCAGGGTGTGGTCCTCGACCGTGCGGCGGGCCTGCGCGATGGTGCGGTCCACTCCGCGTTTGGCCGCGCCCACCGCCTTGACCGTGGCGTACGTGCCCAGACCCACGAAGAGCAGGAAGAGCAGGGCCAACACGGCGAACACTGCTTCCATGACGCTCCTCCTCCGACCGGTACGGCTGGCACGACGCAAGCCGCTGCGCTCTCCACGGTAAACGCAGCGGGCAGGCCCGGAGTTCCAGAAGAACCCCGAACCTGCCCGTAGGGGACTACCCCGAGTCGGCCGGCACCCCGGCCGTCACGCCGGGCCGGAGCGAGCGGAAGCCCTCCGTCCCACTCCGGAGGACCCGAGCCGCCGCGGGCCCTGCGCTACGCCGGAACGATGTTCACCAGCTTCGGCGCGCGCACGATCACCTTGCGGATGCCCGCGCCGGCCAGTGCCGCGACGACCTTCTCGTCGGCCAGCGCCACCTTCTCCAGCTCCTCCTCGGAGATGGCCGGCGGCACCTCCAGCCGCGCCTTGACCTTGCCCTTGATCTGCACCACACAGGTCACGGTCTCGTCCACGACGTACGCCGGGTCGGCGACCGGGAAGTCCTGGTGGACGACCGAGTCGGTGTGGCCCAGCCTGCGCCACAGCTCCTCGGCGATGTGCGGGGCCAGCGGGGCGACCATCAGCACCAGCGGCTCGGCGACCGCGCGCGGCACGGCCGTACCCGCCTTGGTCAGGTGGTTGTTCAGCTCGGTGATCTTCGCGATGGCGGTGTTGAAGCGCAGGCCCTCCAGGTCCTGGCGGACGCCGTCGATCGCCTTGTGCAGGGCGCGCAGCGTGTCCTCGTCGGGCGCCGCGTCCACCACCGTCACCTCGCCGGTGTTCTCGTCGACGATGTTGCGCCACAGCCGCTGGAGCAGCCGGAACTGGCCGACCACCGCGCGGGTGTCCCACGGGCGGGAGACGTCCAGCGGGCCCATGGCCATCTCGTACAGGCGCAGGGTGTCCGCGCCGTACTCGGCGCAGATCTCGTCCGGCGTCACCGCGTTCTTCAGGGACTTGCCCATCTTGCCCAGCAGCCGGCTGACCTGCTCGCCCTGGTGGTAGTAGGCGCCGTCCCGCTCCTCGACCTCGGCGGCGGGCACCGCGATGCCCCGGCTGTCGCGGTAGACGTAGGCCTGGATCATGCCCTGGTTGAACAGCTTGTGGAACGGCTCCGCGGAGGAGACGTGCCCCAGGTCGAAGAGGACCTTGGACCAGAAGCGCGCGTACAGCAGGTGCAGCACGGCGTGCTCGGCGCCGCCGACGTACAGGTCGACACCGCCGTGCGGCCGGCCCTCGCGCGGGCCCATCCAGTACTGCTCGATCTCGGGGTCGACCAGCTGTCCGGCGTTGTGCGGGTCCAGGTAGCGGAACTCGTACCAGCAGGAGCCGGCCCAGTTGGGCATGGTGTTGGTCTCGCGGCGGTACTTCTTCGGGCCGTCGCCCAGGTCCAGGGTGACGTTGACCCAGTCCTCGTTGCGCGACAGCGGCGTCTCGGGCTGGGTGTCCGCGTCGTCCGGGTCGAAGGTGCGCGGGCTGTAGTCCTCGACCTCGGGCAGCTCCAGCGGCAGCATCGACTCGGGCAGCGCGTGGGCGACGCCGTCCTCGTCGTAGACGATCGGGAAGGGCTCGCCCCAGTAGCGCTGGCGGCTGAACAGCCAGTCGCGCAGGCGGAAGTTGACGGTGCCCTCGCCGATGCCCTTGCCCTGGAGCCACTCGGTGATGCGGGCCTTGGCCTCGACGACGCCCAGGCCGTCCAGGGACACCTCGTCGCTCGCCGAGTTGACGATCTTCGCGTCGTAGGAGGCGAAGGCGTCGTCCCAGGTGGACGGGTCGGTGGAGCGGCCGTCGCTCGGCTCGACCACACAGCGGATCGGCAGCTCGAAGGCGCGCGCGAAGGCGAAGTCACGCGTGTCGTGCGCCGGGACGGCCATGATCGCGCCGGTGCCGTAGCCCATCAGGACGTAGTCGGCGATGAAGACGGGGACCTGCTCGCCGTTGACCGGGTTGGTCGCGTACGCGCCGGTGAAGACGCCGGTCTTGTCCTTGGCCTCGGCCTGGCGCTCGACGTCGGACTTGGCGGCGGCCTGCGCGCGGTAGGCGGCGACGGCCTCGGCCGGGGTGGCGTGACCGCCGGTCCACACCGGGTGGGTGCCCTCGGGCCAGGCCTCCGGGGTGAACTTCTCGACCAGCGGGTGCTCGGGCGCCAGCACCATGTAGGTGGCGCCGAACAGGGTGTCCTGGCGGGTGGTGAAGACCGTGATGTGCTCGCCGTCGATCGGGAAGTCGATCCGGGCGCCCTCGCTGCGGCCGATCCAGTTGCGCTGCTGGAGCTTGATGGCCTCGGGCCAGTCCAGCTCCTCCAGGTCCTCCAGCAGCCGGTCGGCGTAGGCCGTGATGCGCATGTTCCACTGGCGCAGCTTGGACTTGAAGACCGGGTAGTTGCCGCGCTCGGAGCGGCCGTCGGCGGTGACCTCCTCGTTGGCCAGCACGGTGCCCAGGCCGGGGCACCAGTTGACCGGCGCGTCGGAGGCGTAGGCCAGCCGGTACTCGCCCAGGACGTCGGAGCGCTCGGCGGCGGTCAGCTCGCCCCACGCGCGCGTGGTGCCCGGGATCGCGCGCTCACCGGACTCGAACTGGGCGACCAGCTCGGAGATCGGGCGGGCCTTCTTCGCCTCCGTGTCGTACCAGGAGTTGAAGATCTGGAGGAAGATCCACTGGGTCCACTTGTAGTAGTCCGGGTCGATCGTGGCGAAGGACCGGCGCTTGTCGTGGCCCAGGCCCAGCCGGCGCAGCTGGGCCTTCATGTTCTCGATGTTGGCCTCGGTGGAGACCCGCGGGTGCGTGCCGGTCTGCACGGCGTACTGCTCGGCGGGCAGGCCGAAGGCGTCGAAGCCCAGGGTGTGCAGGACGTTGTGGCCGGTCATGCGCTGGAAGCGGGCGAAGACGTCGGTGGCGATGTAGCCCAGCGGGTGGCCGACGTGCAGGCCGGCGCCGGAGGGGTACGGGAACATGTCCATGATGAACTTCTTGGGCCGGGCGGCCAGCTCCGGGTCGCCCGCCAGATCACCCTTGGGGTTCGGCGCAGCGTAGGTGCCGTCGGCGTCCCAGAAGTCCTGCCAGCGTGCCTCGACCTCGGCTGCCAGGGCGGCCGTGTAGCGGTGCGGCGCGGCCACCTCGGCGGTGCCGGCGGGGTTCGTCTCGCTCATGATCCTCAAAGCTCCATCGATCGTCTCTGCCTGCGGCTGCGACATCCAAGAAACGAAAAAACCCCTCGCACAGGAGGGGACGCCGCGCCGATGCCGACCTCACGGGTTCGACCGGGGGTCGGTACTGATCAGCGCGGCCCGCTAAGCAGAAGGCGTACGGCACGCATGGCGCTAGGGTACCGCAGCCCTTGAGCAAGCCGCGACGCGCTTCCGTATCCCTTGTGGACATGCCATACATCCACGCCGACCCCATCAGATTGTCCGTTGATAACAGCGCAATAACCGAAACCCCGTACTGATCGGTATGGCGCCACCTAGAGTTCGGCAGCGGGACCGCTTTCCCGAAACTGCTCGGAGTTGCCCCCATGAACCCTCGTCGTAGTACCAGCTCCCTCCCCAAACCGGGCCGCTCGGCCTATGGGGTGGCAACGGCTGTCGTCCTGCTGCTGATACCTGTGAGCGTGCTGGTCGGAGGCAGCCAGTTCCGCGATTTCCTCAACTTCGGCGCGGGCGTGATGTGCCTGGTCTCGCTGAGCTGCTCGGTGATCTGGGGCCTGTTCGCACAGGACCGGATCTTCCTCAACACCCGGCAGCGGATCATCGGCCAGGCCGTGCACCGCACGACCGCGGTCGCCTCGATCGCCTTCCTCCTGCTGCACATCACCATCAAGCTCGCCCTCGACCACACGCAGCTGATCGGCGCGATCATCCCGTTCTCCCTGGGCGTCACCGGGATCGGCGGCCTGATCGGACTGGGCTCGCTGGCCGGCCTGCTGATGATCTTCGTGGGCGTCACCGGCGCCCTGCGCAGCAACTTCGCCACCCCCGCCCCGGTCGCCGCCCGCTGGCGGGCGATGCACATGCTGGCCTACCCGGCCTGGTGCGCGGCGCTGGTGCACGGCCTGTACGCGGGCCGCCCGGTCAAGAGCCCGCTCTTCACCTACCTGTACGCGCTGTCCCTGATCGTGGTCATGGCCGCCCTCGCGCTGCGCGCCGCCCCGCGCCCGTTCAAGCGCAAGGTCACCAACCGGCTGGTGGCGCTGTTCGGCAGCGCGGAACCGCCCGGCATCGAGGAGCTGGAGGCGAGCCGGTCGCGGGCGGCCGAGCAGTCGCCCGCGGGCTTCCCGCGCCGCGGCGAGCCGGGACTGTCCGACGCCGCCACGGCGGCCTCCCCCCTCTACCAGACCCCCGTCTCCCCGGCCCCCGGGTCCGCCCCCGGCTTCGCGGCGGCCTACCGCGCGGTGTCCGTCCCCGGCGGCCGCTCCGAGCAGCCCTTCGGGGCTCCCCAGTCCTTCGCGGCCGACCGGACCGCCCGCATGGATCTGCCGCCGGAGCCGGCCGCGCCCTCCGGCGCAGCCGGCAGCTGGCCGGTCCCGTCCCCGCCGCCGGTCGGGGAGGCCCCGCCGTCCGCGTACGACCCGCTCCAGGACACCGGATACACCATCCCCGCCTATGGCAATCCGGGCGCCGCCGGATACGGCGGACGTGATGTGTACGACACCGGTGAGACAAACGGCCGCTACGGCACGTACAACGCGGGCAGCACGTACGACAGCGGTCCCGCCACCGAAACACTCTCCGGCACGTCCTTCGACGCGCCGGGTTCGGGCGAACCTTGGAACACGCCTTCCGGAGGCTTCCAGTGAACGAGGCCCTGCCCGATGTCCCCGAAGTCCGCGTCGTCGGACTTCCCCAGCTCACATCGGGTTTCGACCTTGTGGAACGGCTCGACCTGCCCATGCACCTGAAGGTGCACGGGCCGCTCGACCCGCTGGGCGGCGAACAGCTCGCCCAGCTCGCCGAACGCATCAACCTCAGGGGCCGCGGCGGCGCGGGCTTCCCCTTCCACAAGAAGCTGCGCTCGGTCGCCGAGTCGGCGATCAAGCGCGGGGTACGGCCGGTCGTGGTCGTCAACGGCAGCGAGGACGAGCCGGCCTGCCGCAAGGACACGGTGCTGATCAACCGCGCCCCGCACCTGATCCTGGACGGCGCGCTGCTGTGCGCCGAGGCGCTGGGCGCGCGCACCCTCGTCATCGGCGTCACCCGGGAGTCCACCCAGCGCTCCATGGAGGCCGCGCTCGCCGAACGGGGTCTGAACAACAGCCGCCGATCGGCGCTGCGCGCATGGGTGCAGCGCAATCCGGTCCGGATGGTCACCGGTGCCGCCGCCTCGCTGATCCGCTCGATCGACGGCGGCCCGGCGATCCCGCCCGGCCGCAAGATCAGCGCCTCGCAGAGCGGCGTGGGCGGCGCACCCACCCTGCTGTCCAACGCGGAGACGTTCGCCCAGCTGGCCATCGCCGCCCGCATCGGCCCGGAGCGCTACGGCAACACCGGCCTGTACGACGAACCGGGCACCGTGATGCTGACGGTCTCCGGCGCGGTCGCCCGCCCGATGGTGATCGAGGTCCCCACGGGGGTGCCGTTGCGCTACGTGCTCCAGCTGGCGGGCGCCCCGCCGGTGCCGCAGGGGGTGCTGACCGGCGGCTACCACGGCAAGTGGATCGACGCGGCCACCGTCGACGAGGCGATCGTCTCCCGCAACTCGCTGGACCAGGTGGGCGGTTCACTGGGGGCGGGCGCGATCCTGCCGATCAGCCAGGAGACCTGTCCGCTGGGCGAGTCGCTGCGGGTGGCGCAGTGGCTGGCCGAGGAGAGCGCCGGCCAGTGCGGCCCCTGCTACCTCGGACTGCCCGCCGCCGCGCGCGGCATGGAGGACATCCTGAACGGCGGCGGACCGGCCGCCCTGGAGGCGCTCAAGCAGGTCGCGAAGAACGTCAAGCGGCGCGGCGCCTGTTCGCACCCGGACGGCTCGGCGATGTTCCTGGAGTCGACCATCAAGGCGTTCACCGACGACCTGGCCGCCCATGTCCTCGGCAACGGCTGCGGACGGCCCGTGGAGGGCGTTCTGCCGCTCTTCGAGGGGGGCAGGGCCCCCACGGGCATCCCGGGCGGCGGAGAGCCCCAGGAGACCGGCGCCAGCCGCCAGAAGATCTACGTCGACTGGACGCTGTGCCGGGGCCACGGTCTGTGCGCCGACATCCTGCCCGAGGTGTTCGAACTCGGCGCCGACGGCTTCCCGACGGTCGCCCAGGCCCAGGTGCCGCGCTACGCGGAGGCGAAGGCACTGCGCGCGGTGCGCCGCTGTCCGGCACTGGCCCTGCGCATCGAGGAGGACACGCGCGGGCAGGCGCCGGCGCGCAATCTGCCGGTGCTCTCGCAGGGCCGTGGCCGGCGCGCGCTCGGCCGCTGAGCGACGAACGGCGGGTCACCCGGATCGGGTGGCCCGCCGCCGTCATACACCTGCGCCTGACGATTCCCCAACACGCCGAAGGCGGACCATCCATCGGATGGTCCGCCTTCGATTTCTGTGGAGCTAAGGAGAATTGAACTCCTGACCTCCTGCATGCCATGCAGGCGCTCTACCAACTGAGCTATAGCCCCTTGTTTAGTTTGTCCGCCCGGTTTCCCTCTCGGTTCCCCCGGCGACGTCGTAAACATTACAGGCCCTGCGGCGCAGCGCCAAATCCGTTCCTTCCGCGCCCCCGTTCGACGACCAATGTCCGGTTTGTCAGGCTGCGCAGGGCAGACCGTGCAGGTCAGGCCGTGACGAACGAGTAGAACCTCTTGAGCGTGCAGTGCTCCTCGAGGAGGCGGCCGTAGATCGGCTCGCCCTCCAGCTCCCGGTACGTCTCGATGGGGTCGCCTTTTATGATCAGCGCCCGCGCGCATTCCTCGCACCAGTACTGGTAGTCGGGGTTGATCGGCTCCATGTCCCGCACGATGGGCGTGCCGCTGCCGCACCAGTCGCACTTCCGCCTGTGTGCACCCATCGATCAGCTCCAGGAAGGGCGGCCGAGCCGGGTGGCCGTGTTCCGTATCAACGCTGCACCGAGGAGGTCGCCGCCCTCCTCGAGGATGCTCGCAGGCATCGCCACTCCCTCCCGTCGGGCCGCGCCCCCTTCCGGCCGTTTGATTCTGCCACGGCCGGGCCAATACGGTCAGCGACGCCTCAGTACCGGTCCGGACACGGCGCCCGCCGCGAGCGCCGCCGCGGAGGTATACGGGCACGGGACCCGGGCGACTCAATCAGGCGCGGACAGCGGACAGGCCGGACAGCAGAAGATCCCGCCCCCTGAGGGACGGGATCTTCTTCACTGTGGAGCTAAGGAGAATTGAACTCCTGACCTCCTGCATGCCATGCAGGCGCTCTACCAACTGAGCTATAGCCCCTTACGTTCTTCCCGCTCGGCGGGGCGAACAAGAAGAACTTTAGCCTGCGACCTGCCAGAAAGTGAAATCCGGGGTCCGGGAGGCTCCTGGCGCTCAGTCGTCGTCGCCGAGGACGGGCTCCGGGAGGGTGCCCGCGTTGTGCTCCAGCAGGCGCCAGCCGCGGCCGCCCTCGCCGAGCACGGACCAGCAGCAGTTGGAGAGGCCGCCGAGGCTCTCCCAGTGCCGGGGCTCCAGTCCGAGGAGCCGGCCGATGGTGGTGCGGATGGTGCCGCCGTGGCTGACGACGACCAGGGTGCCGTTCTCGGGCAGCTTCTCGGTGTGCCGCAGGACGACGGGGGCCGCCCGGTCGGCGACCTCGGTCTCCAGCTCGCCGCCGCCCCGGCGGACCGGCTCGCCGCGCTTCCAGGCGGTGTACTCCTCGCCGTGGCGGGCGAGGATCTCCTCGTGCGTCAGCCCCTGCCAGACGCCCGCGTACGTCTCCCTGAGGCCTTCGTCGTGGGTGACGTCGAGGCCGGTGAGCTCGGCCAGCTCGGCGGCGGTCCGCGCCGCCCGCTGGAGGTCCGAGGAGACGATCGCGTCGGGGCGCAGGGAGGCGAGCAGCCGGGCGGCCCGGCGGGCCTGGCCGAGCCCGGCCTCGGTCAGCTCGACGTCCGTGGAGCCCTGGAACCGGCGCTCCACGTTCCACGAGGTCTGGCCGTGCCGCCACAGGATGATGCGGCGGCCGCGGCCGGTGCGGTCGGTCACCTCACCTGTGGCGCTCATCACCACTCCCCGCCCGGCTCCTGGTCGGCCTCGGCGGCCTGCATCCGGGCGTGCTCCTCGGCCTTGCCGCGGGTGGCCTTGGCGTCGGCGGACAGCTCGATCTCGGGGCAGTCCTTCCACAGCCGCTCCAGGGCGTAGAAGACCCGCTCCTCGCTGTGCTGCACATGGACGACGATGTCGACGTAGTCGAGCAGGATCCAGCGGGCGTCGCGGTCGCCCTCGCGGCGGACCGGCTTGGCGCCGAGCTCCTTCTGGAGGCGCTCTTCGATCTCGTCGACGATGGCCTTGACCTGGCGGTCGTTGGGTGCGGAGGCCAGCAGGAAGGCGTCCGTGATCGACAGGACGTCGCTGACGTCGTAGGCGATGACGTCGTGGGCGAGCTTGTCGGCCGCCGCCTGGGCGGCGGTGTTGATGAGCTCAAGGGAACGGTCGGTGGCGGTCACTACATGGCTTTCCGTCGGCGGTCACTGAACCTCAAGGGTCTCACGGACCGCCGGGGGCACCCAGGTGATTACCGCGTCACCCGGGGTGCCCCCGGTCGTGCTCAGGACGAGGACGGCTTGTAGTCCTGGCCGAGGACCACCGAGACGTCGGCACCGGAGGAGACGGAACCCTTGGTCACCGAGGCGGCGGGCAGGCCGAGGGTCTTGGCGACCTCGGCGGCGTTGTCCTTGTCCGCCGCGTCCGCGTAGACGACCTTGGAGGCGGTCTCGGTGCCGGCGGCGGTGCCGCCCTCCAGGAAGGTGAAGCCGCCGTTGAGGAGGACCACGCGGGCCTTCTGGGTGTCGTCCTTCACACCAGTGGCGTTCTGGACGGAGACCCGGACCGCGGAGCCGGCGTCGGGGCTCTTGGCGGCGCCGCCGAGGATGTCCTTGACCACGCTGTCGCTGGTCCTGGCGCTCAGCGTGCCGTCGGCCTGCACGGGCAGCAGGGCGGTCTTGTACGCGCCGGTCTTGGCGAGGTCGGCGAGCTTGGCGAGGAAGGCGCCGAGGTCCTTGTCGGTGAGCGAGGGGTCGAGGATCTGCGCGAGGGTCTGCACGGTCGTGGTGGCCGAGGAGGGGTCGGAGGACATCTTGCGCAGCACGCCCTGCACGACCTGGCCGAACCGCTCCAGCTGGGCGGTCTGGGACTCGCCGGGCGCGCGGTAGGTGGCGTAGGCGACGGCCATCTTGCCGCTGAGGGTCTGGCCGGTGCCCTTGTGGACGAGCGGCTCGGCGCCCTTCTTCTTGCTGTCCGGGTCGGGGACGTCCGTGTTGGTGTCGATGTCGATGTTGCCGACCAGTTCGACCAGGTTCTGGAGGTAGGGGGTGTCCAGCCGCCAGGTGCCCTGGATGCTGGTGCCGAGGACGGTGTCGAGCTGGTCGCGGGTGCCGCTGGAGCCGTCGTCGGCCACGGACTTGGCGAGGGTGGTGGTGGAGCCGTCGCCGTCGGTCAGGGCGAGGGAGTTGGGCAGCAGGACGGTGGTGCCCTGCTTGGTGGTGGTGTTGTCGACCAGCAGCACGGTGGAGGTGCCGCCCTTGCCGGTGTTGTGCAGATGGACGACGATCACGTCCCGTTTCTGCGCGGCGACGGGCGTGCCGGTGCCGGCCGTGCCGCCGGAGGACGACAGGCCGGGCAGCTTTCCGGCGTACCAGAGGTAGCCGACGCCGCCGACGGCCACGAGGGCGAGGACGACGAGCAGGGCGACGATCCGGCTGCGGGCGCGGCGGCGGGCCTCCTCGCGGCGTTCGGTGCGGTTCTCGGTGAACTTCAGCCAGTCGATGACGTCCTCGGAGTCACCGTCCGGCTCCTCGACGAAGGCGAACTGCTCGGTGCGGTAGTCCGGTTCACCGGGGGCGTGCCCGGTCTCCGCGGGGGCCGGCGGGTCCTCCGCGGGGCCGGCCTGCTGCGGGATGTAGGGGGTCTGTTCGGCGACCCGGGGCTGCTGGCCGCTGCTCGCGGCCTGCCCGTAGGGGTCGTGACCGGGTGCGCCCTGCGGGCCGGCGGCGGTTCCGGCGCCGGTGCCGTGCGGGGCGTACGGGTCGTACGGGGACGAGCCGTAGGGGTCGTACGGCTGGTGCCCGGACCCGTACGACGGGGTCTGCTGCTGGTCCGTGGCGTAGGGGTCGTAGCCGTAGCCGCCCTGCTGGGCGTACGGGTCGTAGGTCTGCTGCGGTGCCTGCTGTGCCGGGACCTGCCGGTACACGGGCTGTCCGTACTCGTCGTAGCCGACGAGTTCGTAAGGGCCGTCCCCGTACCCCGCGTCGTATCGCTCGTTCACCGGTGCCCCTCTCGGCTCACTCGCCGCGGTACAGCTCGCGCTTGGCGATGTAGCGCACGACCCCGTCCGGCACCATGTACCAGATGGGTTCGCCCTTGGCGACCCTCGCGCGGCAGTCGGTGGAGGAGATGGCCAGCGCCGGCACCTCGACGAGCGAGACGCCGCCCTCCGGCAGGCCCGGGTCGGTCAGGTGGTGGCCGGGGCGGGTGACGCCGATGAAATGCGCGAGAGAGAAGAGTTCCGCCGAGTCGCGCCAGGTCAGCAGCTGCGCGAGGGCGTCGGCACCGGTGATGAAGAAGAGGTCGGTGTCGGGGTTGAGGGCGCGCAGGTCCCGCAGGGTGTCGACGGTGTAGGTGGGGCCGCCGCGGTCGATGTCGATGCGGCTGACGGAGAACTGCGGGTTCTCGGCGGTGGCGATGACCGTCATCAGATAGCGGTCCTCGGCCGGGGAGACCTTGCGGTGGGACTTCTGCCAGGGCTGGCCGGTGGGGACGAACACCACCTCGTCCAGCTGGAACTGCGCGGCGACCTCACTGGCCGCCACCAGGTGGCCGTGGTGGATCGGGTCGAAGGTGCCGCCCATGACGCCCAGGCGTCGCTTGCCCTCGTGGGCGGGGCCGTGGCCCGGCTGGTACTGCCGGTACTGCGGATGCTCGACCGTGGTCTCGGCGTTCTCGGCGCTCGCGTGCGCCGGACCGGTAGGCATGTCCTGCTCTCCCATGCGTGCAGACCCTACCGGCCCGGCTTCGGGCTCCCTGCCGGGGACGGCCTCGCGGCTCAGCGGTCGCGGTTGAAGCGGGTGGTGATCCACAGCAGAAGCAGCAGGATGACGAGGGCGCTGCCACCGGTGACGGCCGGGTTGAGGCTGTTGTGGTTGCCGCCCTCGCTCTCGGCGAGGGTGACCAGCTGGGCTGCGGCGCTGTGAAGGCTCATCTTCGGCAGGACCTATCGCGTGTGGGCGGGATAAAGATGTCGGCCCATCGTAAGCGGGCGGTCCCGAGGCGATCACGCCGACTCCGCCGTTGGGGAGGAGCGGTGCCCGTCCCGGGGCCGGCGGCGGGGAACTTTCCCCGGCGATCAGTCGTCCTTCCGCTTGTAGCCGCGCAGCAGGAACCAGGCGGTCAGTGCACAGCCCAGGACCATGACGACGAGGACGATGCGGAGCAGATTCCCCGCCCCGTGCTGCTGGACGGCGCTCGCGGCGGCCTCGGTCAGCCAGGTGGCTGCGGGGTGGTGCTCCATCACGTGGACTCCTTCGGCTGTACTGCCCGTCCACCGTAACTCGGCCTAGGCTGGGCCCTGCCTCGGGGGCGCACCGGGTTCTGACACGCACATGGGGGAAGACATGTCCGACGACGGCCACCAGCAGACGGGGCACGAGCGGGTGCCCAGCCGGCAGCGCAGGCGCTTCCCGGGAATCTCCTCGCGTGCGTACGAGCATCCGGCCGACCGCTCGGCGCTGGTCGCGCTGCGCAAGCTGAGCGGGTTCGACACGGTGTTCAAGGCGCTCAGCGGGCTGCTGCCGGAGCGGAGCATCAGGCTGCTGTTCCTGTCCGACTCGGTGCGGGTCTCCGAGCGGCAGTTCACGCATCTGCACGACATGCTGCTCGACGCCTGTTACATCCTGGATCTGGAGAAGGTCCCGCCGATGTACGTCACGCAGGATCCGCAGCCCAACGCGATGTGCATCGGGCTGGACGAGCCGGTCATCGTGGTGACGACCGGGCTCGTGGAACTGCTGGACGAGGAGGAGATGCGGGCGGTCGTGGGCCACGAGGTGGGCCACGCGCTGTCCGGCCACTCGGTGTACCGCACGATCCTGCTGTTCCTGACGAGCCTGGCGGTGCGGGTCGCCTGGATCCCGCTCGGCAATCTGGCGGTCATGGCGATCGTCACGGCGCTGCGGGAGTGGTTCCGCAAGTCGGAGCTGTCCGCCGACCGGGCCGGGCTGCTGGTGGGCCAGGACGTCCAGGCCTCGATGCGGGGCCTGATGAAGATCGCGGGCGGCAATCATCTGCACGAGATGAACGTGGACGCGTTCCTGGAGCAGGCCGAGGAGTACGACTCCGGGGGCGATCTGCGGGACTCGGTGCTGAAGATCCTCAATGTGCTGCCCCGCTCGCACCCGTTCACCACCGTGCGGGCGGCCGAGCTGAAGAAGTGGTCCGAGTCGCGGGACTACCAGCGGCTCATGGACGGTCACTACCCGCGGCGCAGCGAGGACGCGGACGCCTCGGTCAGCGACTCCTTCCGGGAGTCTGCGGCGAGCTACGCCAGCGATGTGAAGGACTCCAAGGATCCGCTGATGAAGCTGGTCACGGATCTCGCGGGCGGCGCGGGGGAGCTGGGCGGCCGGTTCCGGCGCGGTTTCAACGGCTTCACCAGCCCGCCCCCGGCCAAGGACGCGGACGCTCCGCCGGAGGACGACGAGTAGCGGTTCAGCCCGTCGGGCGGGTGCTCTGCGCCAGGGTTCCGCACAGTGCCGGGGGGTTGTCCGTGTCGTAGAGGTTGGTGCCCGCGGGGCCGCCCGCCCTGGCCGTCTGGCCGGCCAGCAGGGGCCGCAGGTAGCTGGTGGAGTCGTCGGCGCAGGACAGCGGGCCGGCCTGGGTGTGGGCCGTGACCAGCTGGGCCTGGCGGGTGCGCAGGTCGTCGCGGTCGAAGCGGAAGGTCAGCTCGCGGCGGACCATGAAGAGGGAGGCGGGCGCGTCGGCGGCGGCGTGGGCGGGGCGCAGGGCGTAGACGAAGAGGTGGTCGGCGGTGACCTCCAGCGTCGCGGAGTCGGTCTCGACGGCCGTGAGGTCGCCCTGGACGCGGATGCGGTCGTCGGCCAGCTGGACGCGGGAGGGGTCGAGCCGGACCAGCCAGCCGGTCGGGGCGTGCCGTCCGTCGGCCGCCGGGCGGGCGAAGCTCTGCTCGAACTGGTCGAGCTGGTCGGGGTCGATCAGGGCGCGGGCGGGGCCGGTCTGCCGGCCGGTGAGCACCTCGGGGTAG
Organism: Streptomyces sp. NPDC127190; assembly: GCF_042672505.1. NCBI lineage: Bacteria > Bacillati > Actinomycetota > Actinomycetes > Kitasatosporales > Streptomycetaceae > Streptomyces > Streptomyces sp. NPDC127190. The sequence continues at coordinate 15,498 of NZ_JBHXVE010000015.1, read as the reverse complement.
AGCGAGGAGCGGACGAGGTAGTCCTTGGCGATGCTGAGCGCGGCCACGATCTGGCTTTCGGAGAAGTGCGCGGTGGCGCGGGAGGCGGGCAGCGGTATCCCCTCCGCGCCGATCTCGAACTGTGCTGCGGGGCTGTGTGCGTACAGGTGCTCGGCGTCGGGGTCTCCGGGCACCGTTCCCTGGGGGGCGAGCGGGACGACCGTCATCCGCAGCGGCTGCACCGGGCGCCGGGCCTCGGGGGCGTACGGGTGGCGGACGCCCATGTAGACCGCGGTGGCGAAGGCGACGGCGATCAGCACCACGAGGACCAGGAGCTGCCGGGTGAGTCCGCGGGACAGCGGCGGACGGCGGCGTACGGCGGGGGCGCGGTCGGCCATCCGCTCCTCGGCGGAGTACTCCCGGAGCCGGGCAGCGCGGACGAACGACTCGTCGAAGACGACGGATCGGTATTCGTCCTCCGCACCTCCGGGGCCGCCCTCGGGTGTCCCCTCCGGTGGGTCTCCAGGCCCGCCCATACTTTCAGAGTAGGTCTCGGGAGCCCCGGGTAAACGCCCTGGTACCGACAACTTCTGACAGGTTCTCAACAGGTGCCGGGCGCCGGTTCCCCGCGGGCGGCGGGGCCGGGGTTCAGGGCGAGCGCGGAACGGCGGAGATGGCGGGCCGGTCGGAGTCGGCGGACACGGAGGGGGTGGCGGCGGCGCCCTGTTCCAGGCCGGTGGGGGCGTGGGCGGGCACCCGGTCGCGGGTCCCGCCGGAGGAGCCCCGGTAGACCGCGGCGAAGGCCAGCGCGACCATGCCGATGCCCATCACGACGGCGAGCACCCAGGCGACGGGGCGGTGCCAGCGGACCTGCTTGCCGTGGCCGAAAGGGGCGTAGGGACGGTCGAGGAGGAAGGTGTCCTCCAGGTCGTCGTCGTCCGGGTCGTGGCCGAGGTCGGTGCCGTCGGGGCTGTACCGCTCCTCGTAGCGCTCGCCTCGGGCGCGGGCGCGGCGGGCCTCCGCCTCGGAGGCCTCGGCTCTGGCCTGCGCGGCGGCCACGAGGCGTTCCACGGCGGTCGGCTCATGGACCGTGGCCGCCTGGACGAAGGCCTCGTCGAAGACCACGGAGGCGAACTCTTCGTCCGACACCCCGTGGTCGTGGTCGTCGTCGGGCTCCCAGCCGTCAGGGAACGGCGTGCCCCCCACGTCCTCCGGCACGGATCCAGAGTAGACCTGGGGGGTCAATTTGGGCAGACGGTATGGAAGTTCGTCTGACTGGTGAGACACCTTTTCGGCCGTGTGCCGCCCTTTACGGACATACGGCCGATCGGGTGAAACCTCAGGGGCGTACGTGTCCGTCGCCGGTGACGATGTACTTGGTGCTGGTCAGCTCCGGCAGGCCCATCGGGCCGCGGGCGTGCAGCTTCTGGGTGGAGATGCCGATCTCGGCGCCGAAGCCGAACTGGCTGCCGTCGGTGAACCGGGTGGAGGCGTTCACGGCGACGGTGGTCGAGTCGACCAGCTGGGTGAAGCGGCGGGCGGCCGCCTGCGAGGTGGTGACGATCGCCTCGGTGTGGCCGGAGGTCCACAGCCGGATGTGCTCGACGGCCTTGTCCAGGGAGTCGACGACGGCGGCGGCGATGTCGTAGGAGAGGTACTCGGTCTCCCAGTCCTCGGTGGTGGCCTCCACCACGGTGGCCTTGGAGTCCTTGCCGTAGGCCATGACCCGCTCGTCGGCGTGGACGGTGACGCCGGCCTCGGCGAGGGCGTCCAGGGCGCGGGGCAGGAACTCGGCGGCGATGTCCTGGTGGACCAGCAGGGTCTCGGCGGCGTTGCAGACGCTGACCCGCTGGGCCTTGGAGTTGATCAGGATCTCGATCGCCGTGTCGATGTCGGCCTGGGCGTCGACGTAGACATGGCAGTTGCCGGTGCCGGTCTCGATCACGGGGACGGTGGACTCGTTCACCACCGTCTGGATGAGGGAGGCGCCGCCGCGCGGGATCAGCACGTCGACCAGGCCGCGGGCGCGCATCAGCTCGCGGACGGAGTCGCGGCTCTCGCCGGGCACCAGCTGGACGGCGTCGGCGGGCAGCCCGGCGCCGCCGACGGCGTCGCGGATCACCCGGACGAGGGCGGTGTTGGACTCGTAGGCGGAGGCGGAGCCCCGCAGCAGGACCGCGTTGCCGGACTTCAGGCAGAGGACGGCGGCGTCGACGGTGACGTTGGGGCGGGCCTCGTAGATGATGCCGACGACGCCGAGCGGGACCCGGACCTGGCGCAGGTCGATGCCGTTGGGCAGGGTGGAGCCGCGGACGACCTCGCCGACCGGGTCGGGCAGCTTGGCGACGTCGCGGACGTCGGCGGCGATGGCGCGGACCCGCTCGGGGGTGAGGGTGAGCCGGTCGACGATGGCCTCGCTGGTGCCGTTCTGCCGCGCCTTGGCCACGTCCTGGGCGTTGGCCTCGACGATCTCGGCGGTCCGGACCTCCAGGGCGTCGGCGATCGCGAGCAGCGCGTCGTCCTTCACGGCACGCGGCAGCGGCGCGAGGTCGGCGGCGGCGGCCTTGGCCCGGTACGCGGCCTGGGTGACTGGGGACATCGAGTCGTACGGCGAGAGCGTGGTCATGAGGGAAGGGTAGTGCGCCGGGGCGGGCGGTCCGGTGACCGTCCCACACCCCGAGACGGGACGAAACCCCTCAGAAGGGGTGCACGCCCACCGGGGTCGCGGGTGCCGGTCCGTAGCCCTTGGCGATGCGCTGGTGGTAGGTCTCGCGGTCGATGACCTCCAGGCCGACGATCTCCCAGGGCGGCAGTCCGGCGCTGTGCCGGTGCTCGCCCCACAGGCGCAGCGCCACCGCGGCGGCGTCGTGCAGGTCGCGGGCCTCTTCCCAGTACCGGATCTCCGCGTGGTCGGTGGCGTATCTGCTGGTCAGCAGGAAGGGGTGGTCGTGGGCGAGCTGTTCCAGGGCCCGCCGCAGCTCCGCCAGCGGGACCTGCTCGCCGGAGACGCTGAGGGTGACATGCCACAGGCGGGGCAGGTCCACGGGCTCGTCGTAGGCGTCCCCGGCCGCGACACTCGTCAGAGCACCGCGGGACGCCGCCTGCCCAGGGCGCACTCGTCTCACGACGGCCTCCTTCACAACCGCTCGGGAACATGTTCCTGAGTTCTCAGTTGAGCAGGCCCTATGGGTTTGTGGGGCGGTTTTACGGAACGTCCCCCACCGGGGGCCGTCGTTACGCCCCGGTTTACGCGTGCAGCAGCACCAGGTCGTCCCTGTGTACGACCTCGCGTTCGTACGCCGGTCCCAGCTCGCGGGCCAGCTCCCGGGTGGAGCGCCCGAGCAGCCGGGGGATCTCCTTGGCGTCGAAGCTGACCAGTCCCCGGGCCACCGCGTGACCGGCCGCGTCGCGCAGCTCGACGGGGTCGCCGGCGCTGAACTCGCCCTCCACGGCGGCGATTCCGGCGGGCAGCAGCGACTTGCGGCGCTTGACGACCGCGTCCACCGCGCCGTCGTCCAGGGTGAGCGCGCCCTGCGGGGTGGAGGCGTGCTGGAGCCAGAGCAGCCGGTCGGCGGAGCGCTTGCCGGTGGGGTGGAACCAGGTGCCGGTGTCGCCGCCGCCCAGGGCGTCGGCCGCGTGCACGGCGCTGGTGAGGACGACCGGGATGCCGGCGGCGGCCGCGATCCGGGCGGCCTCGACCTTGGTGACCATGCCGCCGGTGCCGACCCCGGCCTTGCCGGCGCTGCCGATCTCGACGCCGGCCAGGTCCTCGGGCCCGCGCACCTCGGCGATCCGGGAGGTGCCGGGCTTGCCGGGGTCGCCGTCGTAGACGCCGTCGACGTCGGAGAGGAGGACGAGCAGGTCGGCGTGGACGAGGTGGGCGACGAGGGCGGCGAGACGGTCGTTGTCGCCGAAGCGGATCTCGTCCGTGGCAACGGTGTCGTTCTCGTTGACGATCGGGAGGGCGCCCATCGCCAGCAGCTTGTCCAGGGTGCGGGAGGCATTGCGGTGGTGGGCGCGGCGGCTCATGTCGTCGCTGGTCAGCAGCACCTGGCCGACGCGGACGCCGTAGCGGGCGAAGGAGGCGGTGTAGCGGGCGACGAGCAGTCCCTGGCCGACGCTGGCGGCGGCCTGCTGGCGGGCCAGGTCCTTGGGCCGGCGGCGCAGGCCGAGGGGGGCGAGACCGGCGGCGATGGCGCCGGAGGAGACGAGGACGATCTCCCGCTCTCCCCCGCTGCGGCTCTTGGCGAGGACGTCGACGAGCGCGTCGACCCGGTCGGCGTCGAGGCCGCCGGCGGCGGTGGTCAGCGAGGAGGAGCCGACCTTGACGACGATCCTGCGGGCCTTGGCGACCTGATGCCTTGCCGCTGACACGTGCTTCCCTCCACCCTCGCGCCCACGTCCCGTCGGGCGTGGCCGTAGCAATCTACGCGATGTGCACGGAGCGTGCCCGGACGGTCCACAGGGCGGACCGGCGGTCAGAGGTGGGCGAGGTCGTTGACGAGCGCGCCGAAACCGATGAGCGACCCGATTCCGGCGACGATCCTGAACCGGTCGGGTGTCATTCTCGGATTCCGTGCCGCCGAAGTCATGGATTCCAGGAGATCGAAGACCCGGAGCCCGAAGTTGCGGTAATCGATCGCCACGAAAAAGAAGAAGAAAGCGGGGACCGCGGAACAGAGAATCCGAATGATCTCGGGCATGCGGATCCTCCCTGGCCGTCGGTGGTGAACCCGCACAACGTACCAGCCCCCTGCCCCCCCGACCAGGGGGAACAGGGGGCTGGATCTCATTGATCAGCGAATTCGGCCGATGCCTTTACCGAAGGGCTACCAGAGGGCGTGCCAGAGCTTTCCGAGGGTCAGCGACCCCACGAGCTTCGGCATGTCGGCGACTCTGGTGATACCGGTGGTTCCCGATCCGAAACTCGCGCCGAGTCCCATCTGGAGACCCCAGCCGCCGGAGAAGGAATTCACCGTGTCACCGCGGGCGTTCTTCGTCGCGTACGTGCCGCGCCAGCCACCGCTGAACGGACCGAACTGGCCGTCGATGCCGGACCCCATGCCGCGCAGCTCGTTGAGCGAGTCCGCGTTGCTGAACAGGCCGCTCAGGCTCAGACCTGCTGCGGCCTTCGGACCGACCGTGTCCTCCTTGGTGTAGGTGAAGGCCCACGCTGTCTTGCCCTTGGCCGAGGTGGTCCGGACGAGACAGATACTGCGGGACTTGCCGAAGGCGATCGCCGCACCGGCGGTGCCGCAGATACCCGTGGTGTTGGTGTAGCTCCCCAGGTAGTTGCCGATCTTCTTGATGGCACCCAGCAGATCCGGGCCCTTGCCCATCTGTCCCGGCGCCAGGGTGATGGCGTTCTGGACGGACGTGTTGATGGTCGGGATGAGCTTCTTGATCAGCGCCTTGGCCTGCTGGATGGCGTCCTGCTTCGCGACCGAGCCGGTGTCCACCAGGGCCCAGCTGCCCTGCGGCTCGTCGGGCCCGGTGTCCACCAGGGCCCAGCTGCCCTTGGGCTGCTCCGGGGGATCGAAGTCCGGCATGTGCATCAGCCCGGTCGGGTCGCTGTAGTTGACCGGGTTGTTGCCCGAGTAGCTGTAGCCGCTCAGCGCCTGGGGGTCGTACGGCTTGATCAGTTCGTCGGGACTGATGAACCGGCCCAGTGCCGGGTCGTACATCCGCGCGCCGAGGATCGACAGCGAGGTGCTGTCGTCCTCCGGCTTGCCGAGGAAGCCCCGGTCGAGGTCGGACGGCAGGGTGCCGCCCACGCTGCGCTGCTTGCCGAACGGGGTGTAGCGGCGGCGGATCACCGCTCCGCCCATGGCGATCAGCAGGGACGTGGACGCCTGGGCGTCGTCCGCCAGCCAGGTCAGCTTGCCGTTCGCCGAGCCGTCGCCCTCGCGCAGCGCGACCGTGGTGCCGGCCGCGGAGTACAGCCGCGTCGCCTTCACGCCCTGGCCGGCGGCCTTGTGCAGCTCATGGCCGTCCAGGTAGAGGACGTTCTCGTCGTGCGAGGTGCGCAGCAGCAGGTTGCCGGCCGGGTCGTAGACGTAGCCGGACACCTGGTCGCCGGTGGACTTGTGCACCGTGATCTGGCTGACCCGCTTCTGGGCGTCCCAGCCGATGGTGGAGCTGACGCCGTTGACCGTGCGGGTCTCCATCTGGCCCGCCGCGTTGTAGCCGAAGCTGTCGGATCCGGCCTTGGTCGCCGCGTGCGGGTGGGCCTGGCCCGCCGTGTACGTGGTGCCGTCGGCGCTGTAACCGGGGTAGCCGTACTGCTTGGTCGTCGACCCGCTCGCCGTGGTGTCCGTGACGGACATCAGGTTGCCCAGTTCGTCATAGGTGTACGACTGGTTGTACGGGTCCAGGCTGCTGCTCAGGTCGGGCGTGGCCGCGCCGGTGCAGCCGTCGGTGGCCTCGGTGGTCCACGCGTGGCCGAGCCGGTTCAGCTCGTCGTACGTGAAGCACTCGCTCTGCTTGGCCACACCGTCGGTGACACCGGTGACCTGGCCGCCCAGATCACGCGTGAAGGTGTCGTCCTGCGCGGTGCTGGTGGTGCTGCCGCTGGTGACCGTTGTCTTGATGTTGGACAGCAGGCCGCTGCCGTCGGTGTCGTTGTAGGCGTAGGCGCGGTTCACCGTGGCGTCCGAGCCGCCGGCGCCGAACGCGCGGCCGTTGAGGCGGCCGAGACGGTCGTAGCCGATGTTCGACTGGTAGGTGGCCAGCGGCGAGGAGACCTGGGACGGCAGGCCCTGGGCCGAGTACGTCGTGGTCACCGTCTCCGCGGGCAGCTGACCGGCCGACGCGTCACCTATCTGCGGGTAGCTGACCGACGTCATGTGGTTGGCGAGGTCGTAGCCGTAGCCGAAGGTGTAGGTGCCGGCCAGACCGGAACCGTCGTCCGGGATGACGTACTTCCGGCCCGTGATCCGGCCGCGGGCGTCGTAGCCGGTGATGCTCTCGGTGTACGCCTTGCCGTTCGCGTACGTGGTCGACGCGGCCAGCTGGCCCACACCGCCGGGGGCGGTGTCGTAGTCCAGCCTGGACAGGACGGTCGTGCCCTGCGAGAGGGTCGTCTGCCGCTGGAGGTTGTCGTACTGGTAGGTGAGCGTGGTGCCGTTGTCGGTCTGGGTGCTCTCCTTGCCGTTCTCGTCGTAGGTCGTCGAGGTCGATCCGGCGTCGGGGTCGACCGCCGAGGTCCGGTCACCGGCCCAGTTGTAGCCGTAGGTGGTGACGTTGCCCTTGGCGTCCGTGATCGTCTTCAGCTTGCCGCTGCGCGTGTACGTGTACGACGTGCTGCTCGGGCCGGTCGGCCCGTACTGGACCACCTTGGTGGTCTGGCCGAAGACGTCCGTGTAGGTGTCGCTGCGCTCGCCGGTGGCGGGCACGGTCGTGGTGTGGTCGCCGTAGTAGTACGTACGGCTGTGACCGGTCGCCTGCGCCGTGCCGTTGACCAGGATCTGGGTCTGCGTGGCGCGGCCCGCCCAGTCGATGATCGGGTCGGTGTACGACGGCAGGTCGGCCACCGTCGGCAGCACCATCCCGGAGCCCGCCGCGCTGGAGTTGTAGAAGGCGGTGGAGACGCCGGTGACGTTGCCGGAGGTGTCGTAGCGGGTGGAGACCACGTCCCGGCCGGTGCCGTCCGGCGCCGTCGTCTGGGTCTCGCGGGCGCGGCCGAGGCCGTCGGAGTACGCGTAGGAGTTCACGTACGTCGTCCCGGACTGAAGGACGCTCGACGTCACCAGCGCCGGGCCGGTGACCGAGTCGGGCACGCCGTCGCTGTTGGTCGCGGTCGGGATCGTGTAGGTGAACTTCATCGACGGGCTGCCGTCGGGGTAGTTGCCGATCTCGGTCGCCTTGAACACCTGGCTGGTGCGGCCCACGGAGTCGAGGACGATCCGGGTGGTGTGGCCGTTGGCGTCGAGGATCCGGTACGGGACGCCCCACAGCCGGGAGGAGTAGGTGGTCGAGGACGCGGCGGTGCCCGGTCCGCTGCCGTCCGGGTCGGGCGTGGTGACGGTGACGCCGCTGGTCGGCCAGGTCGTGTTCGGCGAGTAGACCGTCGTGGTCTTCTGGCCCTTGCCGTCGTAGGAGGCGGTGACGCGGCCGGCGCCGTCGTAGTCGTACCGGGTCGAGCGGTGGGTGCTCGCGTCGGTGTAGACCTGCTTCTCCGTCGGGTTGCCGTCCACCAGGGCCGCGTCGTTGTTCGCGACCGAGGTCGAGCCGTCGTACAGGGTGACCTTGTACGAGTCCTGGTTGGCGGAGCCGCGTGAGGCGCAGTCCGCCGCGTAGTGGCGCTCCTCGTCCTCGAAGACCATCCAGCGCTTGACGTCCGAGTTGGGGAAGTTGGCCGTGTTGTAGGCGCGGCCGTAGGTCGTGCAGCGGTTGTCGTCGACGTTGACCTCGCCCCAGTCGTTGGTGCGCAGGGGCAGACCGTAGGTGGTGCTGGTGGAGGAGGTGTCGTCGAACTCGTTGTTGACGACGTGCTCGCGCCAGCCCGTGGAGGTCAGGTCGTCCGTCGTGGTCTTGCTCTCGCGCACGAAGCGGGCGTCGGGCAGGCCGTCGTAGTGGGCGGTGTCGTGGACCCAGTACTCCTGGCGGACGCGCTGGTGCGAGTTGCCGTCGCCGTCGCGCTTGGAGTACTCGAGGTTCCGGCCGGCCAGCCAGGCGGAGTCGGTCCAGGAGGTGCCGTAGCCGTCGGTGACCGAGACGCTGCGGGTGGCGGAGGAGTCCGTCTTGGAGGTGCGGTCGCCGTCCAGGCCGCGGTAGAGCCAGTAGTAGGTGGAGGCGGCGTTGGACTTGGTGCCGGAGAAGACCTCGACCTGCTGGTAGCCGCGCCAGTCGTTCCAGGTCTCGTCGGAGTCCGGGATCAGCGGGTCGTTGGTGTACCGCCAGCCGGCGCCACCGTGGTACTGGTACGTCGTGGTCATGACCGGGTCGCCGTCGGAGTTCGCGCCCTGGCCGACGCCCGGGTCCACGGAGACCTGGGTGACCAGGTACTTCTTGAACCAGCCGGTCTTGTTGGTGGAGGAGCCCTCGGGCGTCCACTTCTGCCAGAAGCAGTCCTCGGTGTTGGAGGACTCGCTGGGCAGGTTGTTGATGTCGCAGGCGTCCGGCTGGCCGTAGGTGACGCTGGTCACCGAGCCCAGGTCGCCGTAGATCTTGTTCACCCGGCGGAAGTTGAGGGTGGAGGAGCCGACCTGGTTGTCCAGCCACTCACCGTTGAAGTTGATCACCGGCAGGCGCTGGTCGGGGCCGTCGCCGTAGCCCTTGCGCTGGACGTAGTCCAGCCACAGGGTCTTGCCGACGGTGCCGTCGGGGTTCGGCAGGCCGTACTTCATCTGGTACTGCATCGCCGGGTCCCACGTGGTGCCGCCGTCGTCGCTGACGTAGGTCTTGATGTCCCACAGCATGTCGGTGCCGAAGAACGTGGGGTAGTACGTCTTGCCCGCGCAGTAGTTGTCCGCCGAGGTGCCGTCGCACATCAGGTCGGTGGGGACGTCGGGGTAGGAGTCGGGGTTGGAGGAGATGCCCGGGCAGGCCGCGGGCTCCTTGCCCAGCGGGTCGGCGTCGCTCATCCGCTCCACGCAGCGGCCCACATGGCTCAGCTCGACCTTGGCCGGCAGCAGGGCGTTCGGGATCTGGGAGGCCCAGCCGTACTCGATGCGGGTCAGGTAGCTCCCCGCGTCGTAGGCGCGGGCCTGGTCGGTGTTGATCACCGAGCGGTAGTGGTTGACGAACTTGTCGTAGAAGTAGGCGTTCTCGACCTCGTTGGGGTCGACCACGCGGTCCAGGTTCCAGCGCCAGGCCTGGGTGCAGGGCTCGGGGAACGTGGAGTGGCAGGGCTCGCCGGTGTCGTCGCCGGCCACCGGGACGGTCAGCACGGAGTGGGTCGCGTCACCGGTGCGCTCGGCGCGGCCCCAGCCGAAGTAGTAGCGCATGCCGTCCTGGCTGGAGATCACCCAGTACTCGTCGTCGGCGCCGTGGCCGCCGCTCAGGTGCTGGACGCGCCAGCCCGGGTCGTCCTGCACGTGGTAGGAGCCGGTGCCGTTGCCGTCCTGGACGAGGGCCGAGTTCACGCCGTTGAGGCTGATGACGTACTCGGCGCCGTCCGGCTCGGTGCTGGGGTTCGGCGACTGCCAGCACAGGTCGCCGACGGTGTTGTTCACGTCCTGCGAGCAGTTGCGGTAGACGCGCTGGATGTAGCCGACGTCCAGATTCCAGCCCATGCCGGCCCAGGACGCCTGGTTGTTCGTCGCCGAGGTGCGGCCGTCCACCGACTGGGAGTCGTACGTCAGCGACAGGTCCGGCGTGGTGCCGAAGGGCGCCTTCGGCAGGGTGACGGGCAGGTCGTAGGTGAAGTCGCCGGAGCCGGTCGACACGTCCCACTTGCCGGTCGGGCTGAGCGTGGAGGCCCGGTAGTCGCCCGCGTCCGAGGACGAGCCGGTGGTCAGCGTCGTCACCGTGGAGGTGGTGGCCGCCATCGCCATCATGCCGGACGACGGGGTGCTCGCCGTGGTCGCCGGGTCGGCGTCGGCGTAGACGGTCGCCGTCAGCCTGCCGGACTTCACGTCGTTGTGGACGGGCAGGTAGCGGCGGGTGTCCGGGGAGCAGCCGCGCTTCTTCGGCGTGGTGAGCGCGCACGCGGGCATCTGCACCAGGCGCAGCCGGGAGGCGAAGTCACCGCCGTAGGCGTACTTGAAGGCGTTGTAGTCGATGGTGACGCCGACCGGCCCGGGGGCGGGCTTGTGGTCCTTGCGGGTCAGGCGGAGCGCCATGCCCACGCCGCCGATCGACTTGATCTTCTTGCGGTCCAGGACCTGCACGTCGACGTCGCCGGGCGTGGAGCCGGACGGGGTGAAGTCCCGGCCGCCGGTGAGGGCGTCCTTGGCGGGCTTCTGGCCGAGGGCGAACGCCGTCTGCGGTGGCAGACCCGCGGTGCGGACCTGGGCCGCCGTCGGGGTCCGCACCGCCACCACGGCGGCCTTGGCCGCGGCGCCGCCGGCCGAGGCGTCGACGACGGCGCCCGAGGGCGACACGGCCAGGGAGTGCCCGGACCGGGCCTCAGCGAGGTGCACCCGGGCGCTCACCCCCTTGGGCCAGGTCACCTTCGGCGCCTTGGTCATGGTCGGCTCCGCCTGCTGCTCAGGCACCTTGTCGCCCTTGCGTGCCGGCACGCTCACGGTCCTGTCCTTGGGCTTCGCCACGGCAACCGACGCGGCGAAGGCAGGGGCGGACAGGAGAGCGGACAACAACGCACTGGAGACCGTCACGACGAAGCCGCGTCTGTACGACGCAGGTATCACAACGCCCCACCCATCTGGCCGAAAATCGACCCCAAAACGGTCAAAAAGAGCGTGCCGCGACACGAAGGCATCACAAGGCCGACGCATAGCGATCACGCGTAGGCGGGAGACTAACCAGATCTTTAATCGCGCCAATACCGGGCAAAGTGGATCGCTACCCACCAAATTCCGGGGCCGCTTGAGGGAAGCTTTGCGCTGCCATGACCAACGGAACATTCGATTCCGTCGTCTCTACCGCAATCGATTCCCAGGTGCTTTAATTACCGGCCAGCAATCCAGCCAACTCGGACATTGGCGCTTTTTCTTTTCTCACCCAGGGGGCTTCCGTCACCATGCTCGATCGCAGACGCTTTCTGCGCACAGGAGGCGCCATCGCCGGCGCGGCGGCCGTTCCCCTCGTCGCCGTCGGCGCCGCCGAGGCCGTCTCGCACGCCCGGCGGACCTCCGCCCGGCAGGACGACGCCACGCCCGGCTCGGTCACCGCGAGCAAGCGGTTCGACCTGACCGACCCGTCCGACATGCTGCTGCGCGAAGTGCAGTTGACCGGCACCCGGGTGCTCCAGTCCTTCGCCTTCGACAACACCCGCGGGCATCTCTTCATCGTGCAGCTGGTCGACGGCGGAATCCCGCTCCCCGGAGAGACGCAGACGTACTCGGGCGCCGACCGCGAGGCCAACGGCGACCTCGTGCTGACCCGGCTGGACCTCTCCGGGAACATTCTCGGCTCGATGTATCTGCGCGGATTCGGACACGGCGTGCAGATAGGCGTCGAATCCACCGCGTCCGGCTCGTATCTGTGGACCGAGACGCACAGCGTCCGCTCCGCGAACACCGATGGCACCTACACCGGCTGGGGCGACCGGCTCGCCCGGTTCAAGTTCGCCAACGGCACGTTGCTCACCGCGGACTCCCCCGCGCTCACCCCGTACACGCTGGAGAGCGGAGTCGACCGCACCACCTGCACCATCGACCCGGTCAACAACCGGCTCGCGGTCCGCTGCCGGGTCAACGGCGCCTTCCGCTTCCGGCTTTACGACCTCGCCGCCTTCAAGTCGGGCGGCCGGACCACCCTCGCCGACGTCGCCCAGCCCGCCGACCTGCAACCCGGATACACCGACGTCTTCCAGGGGTTCGCCAGTTACGGCAGCTACCTCTACCTGCTGGCCGGTTCCGCCTACGGCAGCAACGGATCGGTCTCGCCGGACGGCAACACGTTCATCACCACCGTGGACTGGAACACCGGTTCGGTCGTGGAGCAGAAGCTCACCAAGGCCGCCTACTCCCTGCTCTACCGGGAGCCCGAGGGCATGGCCATCCAGATCCCCGACCCCGCCAACCCGTCGGCGGTGCGGCTGTGCAGCGGCTTCGCGTCGTACACCTCGGACACCGACCAGAGCAAGCGGGCCAGCATTTACTACAAGGACGCGCTGATCTGATACCAAGGCGTACGGCCCGGGCGGGCCGGAGGTGAGCTCCGGGTGTGCCGGGTGAGCTCCGGGTGAGCCGGGGTGAGCCTTGCCACACCCGCGCTGACCAGCGGCGGACGGAGCGGGGTAAGAACATCACACCGGTCGCGTTGGGGTACGCTTAAATCAACGTTAACCTGGCACTTCTTGTGCCTTCTCGCGTCCGCGTCCCGCAGGCCAGCCAGCGGGGCGCGGTTGCGTCTGACCGACAGTCCAGGAGCCCCAAGCATGCCCCTCGCGAATGGAAGCGCTTCGCCGAAAATAAGCGTGGTTGTCCCTGTTTATAAAGTTCAGGGGTATCTGCGCGCGTGCTTGGATTCCATCCTCTCCCAGTCCTTCGAGGACTTCGAGATCGTCGCCATCGACGACCACTCCCCCGACGCCTGCGGCCGCATACTCGACGAGTACGCCGCCCTCGATAACCGGGTCATACCGGTGCACTTCGAGGAGAACCGGGGCATCGGCAAGGCCCGTGACGCCGGTGCGCTGAAGGCCCGCGGCGAGTACATCCTGTTCCTGGACAGCGACGACACCCTCGCCGAGGGCGCGCTCCAGGCGATCGCCGAGCGCCTCGAGGTGACCGGCAACCCGGACATCCTGCTCCTCAACCACGTCCGCACCTACTGGACCAACCGCGTCCAGGCGAGCGCGGCCGGCGAGATGCTCGCCGCCGCCGGCACGGACGTCTTCACGGCGCTGGAGCGGCCCGAGTACCTCGGGATGTTCGCCGTGGTGTGGAACCGCGCCTACCGCCGCGAGTTCTACGTCGACCGGCACAACTTCACCTTCACCGACGGCATCTACGAAGACGCGCTCATGGTCTACAAGACCATGCTGACCGCGGAGCGCATCGCCGCCACCGACCACGTCTGCGTCGAGTACCGCCAGCGCCGCCAGGGCAACTCCATGCGGACGCCGGGCCGCAAGCACTTCGGCATCTTCGAGCAGTACGCCCGTCTCTTCGAGTTCCTCGACGAGCGCCCCCACCTGGAGCCGGTGCGGGCCCTGCTGTTCGAGCGCGCGGCCAGCCACTACCTGTTCACCCTGGCCCGTGAGGACCGCATCGTCCCGAAGGACCGCGCGGAGTTCTTCAAGCTGGCGGCCGCCAACTACAAGCGCTACAAGCCGAAGGGCTTCGTGCTGCCGGAGGGCTCGCAGGGCGTCCGGTTCCAGCTGCTGGAGCGCGGCTCCTACACCGCGTACGCGGCGGTGACGGCCGCCGGCAACACCCGCCGCCAGGTGATCAAGCGGGCCACCAAGGTCAAGACCAAGATCGGCAAGGCGGCCTACAACCGCCTGTACCAGCTGCACCTGCGCCGCCCGGTCGACGAGAACCTCGCGGTCTACGCGGCCTACTGGAACCGCGGTGTCGCCTGCAACCCCGCGGCCATCTACCACAAGGCCAAGGAACTCGCCCCGAACGTCCACGGCGTGTGGATCGTGAAGCGCGACGCGGTGGACACCATCCCGGCGGGCGTCGACTACGTGGTGGCGAACTCGCCCCGCTACTGGGAGGTCATGGCGCGCGCCAAGTACCTCGTCAACAACGTCAACTTCCCGAACAACTTCGTGAAGCGCCCGGAGCAGGTCCACCTCCAGACCCACCACGGCACCCCGCTGAAGCAGATGGGCATCGACCAGCAGCGCTACCCCGCCGCGGCGAAGGGCATGAGCTTCGGCAAGATGCTGGAGCGGGCCGACAAGTGGGACCTCAGCCTGACCTCCAACCAGCACTCCACGGAGATCTGGGAGCGGGTGTACCCCTGCGCCTTCGAGGCGGTCGAGTACGGCTACCCGCGCAACGACGTCTACTTCCGCGCCACCGGCGACGACGTCCTGCGGATCCGCCGTGAACTGGGCATCGAGGACGGCAAGAAGGCCATCCTCTACTGCCCGACCGTGCGCGACTACCAGAAGGGCTACGTCCCCCGGATCGACCTGGAGCGGTTCTGCCGGGAACTCGGCCCGGACTACGTCGTCCTGGTCCGCACCCACTACTTCTACGGCGCCGACCCGCGGCTGGCCGTGCTCCAGGAGCGGGGCCTGATCAAGGACGTGTCGCGCTACCCGGTGGTGGAGGACCTCTGCCTGGCCGCCGACGCGCTGATCACGGACTACTCCTCGATCATGTTCGACTACGCCTGCCTCGACCGCCCGATCGTCACCTACGCCGACGACTGGGAGGTCTACCGCAAGGCCCGCGGTGTCTACTTCGACATCCTCTCCGGCAAGCCGGGCGAGACGCCGGGCGCGACCGCGACCACCGAGGACGAGCTGATCGAGGTCTTCCGTTCCGGCGCCTGGCAGAGTGACCGGGCCGCGGAGCTGCGGTCCGCGTTCCGTGAGCGGTTCGTGCAGTTCGACGACGGCAACGCCGCCGAGCGCGTCGTACGGCGGCTGTTCCTCGGCCAGGAGCCCACCCCCGAGGTGCTGCCCCTGGACGAGCGCACCCCGGCGCCCTCGCCGGCCGCCATCGCCGCCGCGCACATCCCGCTTCAGCCGACCGGTGAGCGCGGTCTCATCGGCGCCTGAGACATGCAGAACGAGAGAGACGAGCACCACATGGTTCCCCGCCCCGCCGTGACGAAGGCCGTCATCCCGGCGGCGGGCCTCGGCACCCGGTTCCTGCCGGCCACCAAGGCCACGCCCAAGGAGATGCTGCCGGTCGTCGACAAGCCGGCGATCCAGTACGTGGTCGAGGAGGCCGTGTCGGCGGGGCTCGACGACGTCCTGATGGTCAC